>VFKY01000100.1 GCA_009885275.1 Verrucomicrobiota bacterium
ATATTTGTTCGCATGATGCTCCGGTGGTTCCTTCGATGATGCTTCACGAACCATCTGGTGCAGAAACCGGGAACGTAATGAACCGCGATATCCAACTAGATGCGGAATGCCCGCCAACCAGAGCTCCAGTGTAGACCGTGTCGAGTTTGTAAAAAGAATGGCAGCATCGAAACGTCTCGTTTCGCGAATGCATTTTGCCACCGTGAAGACGCTATCGTTTTTATTTTTGGTTAGAACTGCATCCACTTCCGGCACGGCATCCCATAGCTCTTTCAGGTTTGCCGGTACAAGAACGGTGATTCGAATATCGGGTCTCCCAGATTTTAATGCTCGCACGGCAGGCATGGCCATACAAGCATCGCCAAGCCAGTTCGGCGATCGCACTAGCAATTCAAAGGGTTGCAGTTGCTCGGTTTTAAAATTCCCTGGCAACGAAATGCCGCGACGGGTGCCACCTAATAAAAAGTCAGGAGACGGAGTTTTCCAGCGATTGTGAACCCAAAGCCAGTTCTCAGGTGCACGGCGGATATTTTTTTCAAGAGAGAGATTCAGCGCAGCGGTCAAACCCTCTGCTGTTGGCTTACTTTCGCCGCTGTCGATGGGCGCGGAAAAGACTAACTTCCAGCGTGCCACGCCATCATTAAAAATGGATAACGGCAACAACGGCGTATCACAACGCAGAGACATCAATGCTGGCAAGCTTGTCGTCGATGCCAACCGGTCAAAAAAGGGACACCAGACCCCTTTATTGCCTGCATGTTGGTCAACCAGAACACCAAGCGCGCCGCGTTCTTCCCGCAAAAGTTTCATCGGGCCTGAAAAACCATCGTTGCGATCAAATAAAGTAAATTTTAATTTTTCGCGACGACGTTTAACATGTGCATCAAGAAATGGATTTGCTAATGGTTGATAAATGCTCGCGGTTTTCAGTCCGAATAGATATAGGGACGGACATTGGGTGAGTATTTCCCAGCAACCAAGATGAGAGACAGCGCAAAGCAGGGGTTTCTGCTGAGCCACAAGCGCCGCAGCATGCTCCATGCCTTCTGTGGTGACGCGCTTGATGATTTCGCTCTCTTCCATTAGCGGCAATTTAAGGCTGCACACCAGATTGGCCCCTAGGCTTTGAAAATGCGCTTGCGCGGTTTTTTTTATCCACGCCAGATCTCTTTCCCGACCGAAAGCGATCGTAAGATTGCGCTGGGCCATGCGCCTGTAACGAGGTGTTAAATAGTACGCAAAAAATCCCAAGCACTGTCCGATTCTGGCGCAGAGAACCAGCGGCAGAATACCTAAAATTATCTCCAAGGCACGGAATAGGAGGTAAACTCCATATTGCCCTGCATGGATAATTCCTCCTGTTGATGGTCGTGTGCCTGCCATCAGCTCATTATTTTTTCTTCAACTGCGGGAATAGCACGACGTCGCGGATGCTTTCGGCACCGGTGAGCATCATGACTAGGCGGTCGATGCCGATGCCGATGCCGCCGGCGGAAGGCATGCCGTATTCGAGGGCGAGGAGGAAGTCTTCGTCGAGCTTCTGCACTTCTTCACCGGCCTGATGTTCGAGACGTTCGCGTTGCACAATGGGATCGTTCAACTCGCTGTATCCAGGAGAAATTTCCTGACCGTTAATGACCAACTCATAAACATCGACCACAGAACTGTCCGCTTTGTTTTGTTTAGCCAGCGGCACCAATTCCTTGGGCACATGAGTGACAAAGAGAGGATCAAAACTCTTCTCTTCAATGAGTTTTTCAAAGACCTGCTGGGAGATTTCATAGTCCTCCATGCCACCGCTGACTTCGACGCCAATCTCGGCACAGCGTGTTTTTTTCTCCTCGTTGGTGAGCTCAAACCAGTTCGCGCCCGCAACTCCGCGGATCAGATCCTTATAGGGGGCGCGTCTCCAGGGGCGCTGCAGATTGATCGTGCGAGTGACATTACCTTCGTCGTCCTTGTGCTCGATGAGCAATCCGCCGCAATACTTCTCAGCAAGGTGACAGACCAGCGTTTCCACCAGCTCTGCCATTTGTTCGAAATCGGAGAACGCCCAGTAAGCTTCGAGCATCGTGAACTCCGGATTGTGCCGACGGCTCAATCCTTCATTGCGGAAGTTACGATTGAGTTCAAAGACCTTCGTGAATCCGCCGACGAGCAAACGCTTGAGGAAAAGTTCCGGCGCGATGCGTAGGTAGAGCGGCATGCCGAGCGCATTGTGAAACGTCTCGAATGGCGTCGCCGCGGCACCGCCGGGAACGTCCTGCATCATCGGCGTTTCCACTTCGAGGAAACCGCGATCCTGAAGGAAGCGGCGGATTTCCGCGACCATGAGACTGCGAGTCACAAAGATGTCGCGACTGCGTTCGTTGCTGATGAGATCGAGGTAGCGTTGGCGATACTTGATTTCTTTGTCGGTGACACCGTGCCATTTGTCCGGCAGCGGGCGGAGCGATTTGCTCAACACCTGCATCGAGGCGACGTGAACCGAAGGCTCTCCGGTCTTCGTGACGAAGGTCTTGCCTTCCACCCCGAGCCAGTCGCCGAGATCGAGCATTTCCGCGAGAAGTTCAAAGACCTCATCGCCTACATCCTTCTTGCTGACATAGCATTGGATGCGGCCGGTGAAGTCGGCGAGATCAAAGAATGCCGCTTTTCCCATGACGCGGCGGGCCGTGATGCGTCCGCCGACCCGGACGGGCAGCTCGGGTTCGAAATCCTTGCGCAGCGTGCCCGGAGGATGGGTCGTGTCAAATCGTCCGCCGAACGGCTCAATGCCCTTGGCGACGAGCGCTTCGAGTTTCTCACGACGGATGTGGAGCAGTTCTGATTCGGTATGTTCTTGGCCTTGCATGGGAGAGGTAGTCAAATGAATCCGCCGGGGGCGGCCTGCACCTCTAGCCGAGACTTTGTCGTTTGCCAGTATAAACGAAGGGGGCGTTATATGGAGGAATTACTAACGCTCCACTTGAGGGATGATATGCAAAAGCTCATTTAACATGTAAGGAAACATAGGCTGACGGTATTTTTCTACGACGGATCATGAACCCAACACCCAAAAAACCATTCAACTTTCGTTTTCAGAGTCAGTCTCCCGCTCTTGGGTGCCTGATGCTGGTGGTTGGTCTTGTCATAGCGCTGGTTCTGGGCGTGGTGGCGATCTTGGCATTGCTCTGGCGATTAATCATGATCCCATTCTCGACCCGAAGACCGTCACCAACCGTCGACCCTTCCAACGTCGAGGCCATTGAAGTCGAATCTGTCATCATCACGGATGCTTCGCTTCCCGCTGTTCGCGAAGAACAGGAACGTGAGTGAATAGGGGCGTAAGCGCTTCGCGGCATTTGTGAACGAAGAAACAGAATGGTCAGGCCCAGGCGTTAAGCTCGAAAATGCATAGGCAAAAGTATGAGATACTTGCGGAAATGTTGTGATACGCGACCCCTGGCTCGCCGTTCGTGAAGAACAGGGGGGTATGATCGGGACGCTGAGCTGTATGTTTCATCCTGTTCAAGGGGAAAACAAGCACGACGCGAGCAAATCATGGAAGATCAAGCCACAACACCACCTGTGATGAAGCCGTTCCATTCTACCTTTATGGATCCCGGTATTCTTGATTTTGTATCGCAACGCGATACCCCGTGAATAGCCACGGGTTTCAACCCGTGGTAACAGGAATCAAGCACCCCAACCGCAACGCGGTTGCCCCATCATTCTCGATTGGTGAATGAGCGCGGTTATCTATCGTGAGCTATCCGATGGGGCAACCGCGTTGCGGTTGGAAAATCATTGGTATTTCTCCACGGGTTAAAACCCGTGGCTATTCGTGGGGTATCGCGTTGCGATACAAAAACATTTTTATGTTCCTCTGTCAGAAGCGAGAGGCGACAGCCGCGCAAGGCACGAGATACCGACGCGGGATGACGAGTGCGGTGGTGGAGAAGGAACGTAAACGAGCAGGACAATTGACCCGATGGGAAATGCTGCACTGTCGCGTGCGATACTTCACCGCCGGAGCGGTGATCGAGAGTCGAGCGTATGTGGATGCAGTGTTTGAGAGTCAGCGCAATCGTTTTGGCGCAACGCGCACCGACGGCGCGAGGCCGATGAAAGGCGCAGACTATGGAGGAT
>VFKY01000322.1 GCA_009885275.1 Verrucomicrobiota bacterium
GGGCTCACCGAGTAAAGCGAACCGTTGATGAAGCGTGGTGTATCGGGCGTGCCGTCGCAGGGGAAGTGGAAGCGGTGGTAATCGACCGGACAGAGGCGGGAGATGATCATCGATCCGTGTTTGAATTTTTCTGCAAGCGTCCCATCACGTAGCAGCGAGGACAGATCAAAGCGGATGCCTTTGACAAAGATGCCGTTGTTGGCGGCGAGGTCGGGAATGACGAAATGGCGGCCATCCGCCGGGAAGATCACAGTGTTGAGCTCGGTCGCAATGGGACGGGCGCTGGGCTTGAGTTTGCGGGAGAAGAAAGCGTTGAAATGCGCAAACGATTCTGGGGCTTCCTGCATCTCATCCGTGGAAACCTGATACTGAGCGAGGAATGGCGCGATCTTCTCGCGGCTTACGGGTCGGTTCATGCGCCAGCCATACCATTTAGAAAAGAAGGCGCGCTTAATGAACAATGCCGTGGTGAGTTTCCCCAATGGATTTTCATAGGCCCAACGCACAAAGCTCTCCCCATAGATCGCTTCTGTTTCGATCTGTTGGGTGTAGCGGTTGAAATAGAGGACAGGTTCAGACATGCGGAAGATCCTTACATCAGAGAAGGCGCAAGGCCAAGCCTTCGTAGCGCCGCAGCTTTCTGCTCTTCACTGTTGATCGGACAGTTGCAGCCCTTGTTGAGCACCATGACTTGAAAAGAGAGGCCGAGATGTCCCGGATGGGTCAGTGTTTGGAATTGCCGCATCCATGCTGGAGTAATCTTGAAATCTGATTGTGACATGCGCGCTCCGAGAGTGCGTGTCAGAAAACGTCCTTGCTCAATGAATTCACAAACTTCCATTCCCAAGCTCAAGGCCTCTTCGGCTAATCGGGTAAAGTTTACGTCTGCCGTGAGATCTGCCTCACCGAGGCCCTTCAAGAGGTCGTTGTCACACTGATGCTGATAAAATCGTCGCAGAGTTCCCTGATCACGTTCTTCATTGTAATACTCAGTGGCGGAGTGACCATAATCGACAATGAGAATGGGGCCCTGAAACTTGCTTTGAGCCACCTCGCGGAGCCATTCGAGCATCGCGAGATTGATTTCCGTGAGGTAATTATCGGCGAAATCGGTGCCGAGTTTGTCCAGCTCCCGTTGGAGGGCTTCCGAGGAAGCTGGCGCTGCGACGAAAGTCAGATCGCCATGATCGTTTTCGCGCACATAAACTTCCAGCCACTTCAATTGCCCGTCCTCAGGGGTGAGTTGAATACGATGCACCGAGAAAGCATCCAGCAGTTCATTCGAAAGCATGACCCCGCGACAGTCTCCTAGCTCTCGCCACGAGGAAACATGCTGTATTTTGTCAGACAGTTCATTTCCAAGGGTCAACTGCTGTGCTTCCCGCAGGGTATTGTCAGGTTCGATAATGATATAGCGCAACAGTGCAAAGCATTCGGGATGCTGATTTTGTAATGCGATAAGAATATCGAGGGCGAGTTTACCATCATGGGCCCCTTGTTCGATGAGATAAAAGTCTGCTGGACATTCTATCGACCTCCAGACTTGGGCAGAAAAATCTGCCAGAGCTTCACCATAAACTGCCCCCACACTTACACTCGTGTAGAAGTCGCCACGGCGTCCAATGGTTCGCACGCCGCTCCGGTAATACCCCATGTTTGGCTCATAGAGGGCGAGGTTCATTATTTCCGCCCATGCAAGCAGACCATTCGGCGCCTCGCGAAGGCGTTTTCGAAAGA
>VFKY01000399.1 GCA_009885275.1 Verrucomicrobiota bacterium
TCGAAGGATGCTCCGTCCGGGAGTTGGATGACGGTCATGAAGTAGCCCATGTCTTGAGTCGGAATAAATCCGGTCGGCACCTTTTTGAAAGCGTAGATAGCGAGTCCAATCAGGCCCCCGTAAAGAATGAGTGCGAGCACCGCATGGCGGATCACTTTGCCAATGCTCTGCGCATAGATATTGGAGAGGGCCGTAAAGCTTTTATTGAAGAGATGGAACACCCATCCGAGTAAACGATTGATGATACGACTGAGAATATCCGGTCTGGCTTCATGGGGGCGAAGCAGTAAAGCGGCAAGCGCAGGTGATAGCGTGAGAGAGTTGATCGCTGAAATGACCGTGGATGCGGCAATGGTAAGAGCGAATTGACGGTAAAACGCACCGGTGATACCACCAAGAAATGCGGTAGGAATGAATACGGCACAAAGCACCAGTGCGATAGCAATGACAGGCCCAGTGACCTCTTTCATCGCGAGCAGGGTGGCATCGCGCGCATTGAAACCTTTGGCAAGGTAGCGCTCAACATTCTCGACGACGACGATGGCGTCATCCACGACAATCCCGATGGCTAGGACGAGACCGAACAGCGAAAGGTTATTCAATGAAAAACCGAAGACGGTCATGACGGCAAGCGTGCCAATGAGGGACACGGGCACTGCGAGTAAGGGAATAATGGAGGCGCGCCAGCTCTGAAGAAAAAGAATGACGACGAGTACCACTAACAAAATAGCCTCGATCAAGGTGACCATCACGGCTTTCATGGAGGCACGCACAAAGCGAGTGGGATCATAGTTGATGCGATAGCCCATGCCGGGTGGGAAGCGGTCGGCAATGCTCTTCATCGCTGCATAAATTGTATCCGCTGTCTGCAAGGCATTGGAACCTGGAAGTTGAAAGACGCGGAGAGAGACGGCATTTTTTCCATCCATATAGCTCTTCACCGCATAATCTTTACCGCCGAGTTCGATGCGAGCGACGTCCTTGAGTCGGATGACATCACCGCTGACGCCGGTGCGGAGGACGATGTGACCAAACTCCTCAGGCGTGCGCAAACGGCCTTGCGTGGTGAGCGTGTATTGAAATTGCAATCCACTCGGTGAGGGAGGTTGCCCAAGTTGGCCGGCGGCGACTTGTACGTTCTGTTCGCGAATACCGCTAACCACATCACTGGCTGTAAGATTGCGCACGGCGAGCTTCTCAGGATCAAGCCAGATCCGCATGGTGAAATCAAGGCCGCCGATGGTGGAGGCTTCCGCAACGCCGGGGACGCGAGCGATGCGATTCTGCACCTGAATGTTGACGTAGTTTGCCAGATAAAGCACGTCACGTGAACCATCGGGAGAGTAAAACTGGATGGACATGGTGAGATCAGGTGAACGCTTCAGCGCACTGACACCGAGCCGGCGAACTTCTTCGGGGAGACGAGGAAGCGCCGCATTGACTCGATTTTGTACGAGCACCTGCGCTTGATTAAGATCGGTACCGAGCTTGAAAGTGACCGTGATGGAAAGACGTCCATCGCTCGTGGAAGACGACGAGAGATAGAGCATGTTTTCGACACCATTGATCTCCTGTTCTAGTGGTGTGGCCACGGTATCCGCCAGCGTTTCAGCATTCGCGCCGGGATAGTTCGCGCTGACCACGACCGTCGGTGGCACAACTTCAGGATACTGCGAAACCGGTAGTTGGAAAAATGCAAGACCTCCCAGTAAAGTGATGATGATGCTGAGGACCGCCGCAAAGACGGGTCGATCAACAAAGAAGCGGGGAAGGTTCATCAGGAGTTAGGAGTGACCGGCTCTTATTTTGTAGCGGCAGTAGCGATCGGTAATTCCATAGGCGATTCTTCCGCCTGAACAGCAACGCCGTTTCGCACGCTCATGAGTCCATTGATGACAATCTTCTCTCCTGCTTTGATGCCGCTGCGAACGATACGCAAGCCACCCTCCATTGGCCCGATTTCCACGGAACGATATTCTGCTTTTTGTTCCTGATTGATCACAAAAACATAGGGACGTCCTTGGTCGTTGGCGATCGCTTCATCACGAATCAAGAGCGCGTCATATTCACCAGAGCCGGGCATGCGCACTCGCGCGAAAAATCCTGGAGCCATGAGTTTATCGTGATTTGGAAATACGCCTCGGGCGCGGATGGTTCCCGTGTCGGGACGCAGAACGTTGTCCACGAAATCTATCTTCCCTTCATGAGGGAACCCTACTTCATTGGCGAGGCCCATTTCTGCGGGGATGGGTTCAAAGAGCGGGCTGACGCGCTTTCCTTCGCGGTAAAGCTTGCGGTATTTCAAAGCCGATTGTTCATCCACTTCGATGTAACAATACACGGGGTCCAGGGCAACAATGGTGGTCAGCAGGGTGGAGTCCTTCTCTCCACCAGTCACAAGATTGCCTTCCGTAACTGGGGCGTTACTGATGCGACCACTGATCGGCGCGCGCACCGAAGTGAATTCCAGATTCAACGTCGCTGTTTTCAGGAGCGCCTCGGCAACGCGGACGGATGCTTCCGCTTCCGCGAGTGCTTTCAAACGACTGTCGTAGTCCTCTGCGGCGATGGCTCGTGATTTGATCAGTGTTTCAGCACGTTTCGATTCGTTACGCGCAAGTTCAGCGCGCGTGCGATTGCGATCAAGTTCGGCGCGGGCCCCATCGACGACGGCTTGGTATGAGCGCGAATCGATCGTGAAAAGTAGATCGCCTTCCTTCACTTCCGTTCCCTCTTTAAAATGAACTTTCTCGAGGTAGCCGCCAACACGGGGACGCAGGTGTACCATTTTCGGCGATTCGAGGCGACCGACAAACTCGTCCCACTCGACGATCTTTTTCACCACGGGCTGAGCCACAGTGACTTTGGAAACAGGCGTCACCATCAGCTTTGGTTTGTCAGGCTGGCAGGACACACTGAAACCGATCGATAGGCTTAACAGTGATAGAGTTCGAATCAGATTCATGGGATGGGGAAATAAGTTACGCAGCTCACGGGTTAGATGCATCACCTATATGCAGATGACGCCTTTTCAATGCTCTTATGAGAGAGTGATCAGCCTACAAAGTGTCCAATGATCCTAAATTCTATGTATATTTTTCTTTCCCTTGCCCGTCTTCCTCGCCAGCATAGACAAGCATTCGTTGAACCTCCAAAACGTATTTTATCATGAACTGGTTTTACTCAGAAAACGGCGCGCAACAGGGTCCCATCTCCGACATGGAGGTAACTAATTTATCACGAAGCGGAGTGCTCAAGCCCGAGACACTTGTGTGGCATGAAGGCATGACGGACTGGCAACCATTATCGGTGGCTCGCCCTGATCTTGCTGCGGTGCCGGACAGTGTGCCCAATATTGCTGGAGTAGCCGTGCCGGAAGTGAGTAAAGACCTCATGGTACAGCAAATACGAGAAGGTGCGTATGTTCCAGCATTCGTGGCGACTAATCCATACGGCTTTAATTATGCGGGCTTCTGGATTCGATTGGCGGCAAAGCTGATTGATATGATCGTGCTCACGGTTGTCATCATGGTCATTGGGTTCGTTCTTTTCGGTGGCTTGTTTACGCTCATGATGGATCCACAAAAAATGGAGCAACAAGATCCAGCGGCGATGATGGCGTTTATGGGTGCGTATTTCGGATTTATCGCAGTCAATATAGGCCTTCAAGTTGGCTATAATGCCATCATGGTCTGGAAATGGGGCGGCACTCTTGGAAAGCTCGCCGTGGGGATAAAGGTCGTTCGTGAGGATGGCGCATCCATTACCTTAGGTCGCGCTATTGGACGTGCTTTTGCCGATATGCTCAATGGCTTTGCGTGTCATTTTACCTATCTGATGGTGGCATTTGATGAGCCGCAAAAACGGTCGCTACAAGATCACATCTGCGGCACTCGTGTCGTGAACAAGTAGTAACTCTTCACCCAGATGGCGCTGGTAAAATGCACTTCCTGTGGGGGCGGGATGCCGGAACAGCTCTTCCGTCAAAACGGCAGCGCTTCATGTTCACTCTGTAAAAAAGTGGTTCATGCGCTAATTCTTCCCTCGTTCTACAAGTCCCCATTTCTCGCCCCTCCATCTCTCCCCAGTGATCCTCCGGCACAGGGAGAGGCAAGTTGTTTCTACAATCCCACGCGTCGTGCCACCAAATGCTGTGATCACTGTGGCGTTTACATTTCGGATGCCTGGGCGGCGCAGTGGGGAAGTCAGACAGTCTGCCTCAAGTGTCTGGAAGAACTACGGTCGAAGAACGGCAACACCCAATTCGAAGCCAAGCGCATCTTGTGGGATAATGTGGCGCTGATTTTTTCGGTGGGGCCTTGGTTGATCGCCATCGCCTTATTCATGACGCTGATACTCTATATGTTCAGCCCTTTGGTAATCATGTTAACAACACTGACCGCGCCTACCGCAATCTTTATCGCGCTTCGTTACTGGAATGCTCCGCGCAGTCTGGTTCCTCGAGGCCGAGGTCGGCTTGTTTGGGCAACTGTTTTTGCCGTGCTGCAGCTCATCGGATGGGTGGCCTTAACGGTCGGATTCATCTATGCCGTGAGAAACCCCGGGATTTTTCAATAACAGGATATGATAAAAAGTTTCGAAAACTACACGCGACTGACCGGAAATCACGGTCGGCGCGGTAGTCTATGGAAAGGAGAGGATCATCTTCTCGCTGTAGAAGGTCGGGGCATCATTTTTCCATACTCGGAACATTATCGCCGGGTGGACTACAAAAACATTCAAGCGATCAGCTATGTGCTGACCAAGCGTTATTGGCTCATCCTATTTGCCTTCTTGATTCCCATTTTGGGATTGGCTGGTGGAGCGGCGATAGCGGTTTCAGCAGAGAACATCCCGATCGCCATTACTCTCGGGGCGATCATGTTGCCGTTTATAGCAATGCTGATATTGCACATGGTGATGGGGCGGACATGCATTTGCACCCTGCAGACTGCGGTGCAAAGCATGCGACTCATCCCGCTCACTCGTCTCAAAAAATCACTGCCTGTGCTACATGAGATTGAAGCTCTCTGCCTTCTTCATCAGGGAGGGATGCCGAAAGAGATATCAGATGCTGAAGTCAGTGTGGATACGGCCGTTCATATCCCAGGGGGCAAACCATTCTGGCAAGGTTCAAGATGGGTGATCGCGGCAGGTGTTACACTTGTGCTTTGGGGCGCGGTAATGGCGGGTGAATTGTTTGTAAATGAAATGTGGTTTCTTGTGCTGGACATGCTTCTGGGGGCATCCGCATTTATTTGTTCCATCGTGAGCCTAACCAAGGCGGTCCGCCATCGGACACCTGAGGGGCTTATGCCTACTCTGTGGGGTAGCCTTGTGATTGAAGTGATCGGTGGCCTGACCTTGTATATTTTGATGATTGTGGCTCAAATTTTAGAGACGATAGCCAAAAAAGGCGGCGCAAATAGCTTTGATACTAACTCCATGTATTCTCGTCTGGCGGCCCTCTCATTTGAGCAAACAAAGGCAGGCGGATGGATCATTGTTGGGTTGGGGGGAGCACTTGTAATACTAGGGCTCATCTTGATTTCATTTGGATTTCGACGCGGCCCAATGAACACCAAACCATCGAGTCACCCCTCAGTTCCCCCTGCTCTTTAATTTTCTCTGTTCATGTCGACCATTGCTCAACAGCACGCTCAATGCTTGAATCACCCGCGTCGGGAAGCCGCCGCGCGTTGCACTTCATGCGGTCAATCGTATTGCCGTGAGTGTGTTACAAATCTGGAAGGGCGCATGGTCTGCAGCTCATGCTATCGCAGTAAAACAGAGGTCAAAGTAAAAGCGCCGAGGGATTGGTTTGTTATCTTCGCGGTATTCCAGAGTACATTTGGATTTGCCGTTTTGTGGTTTACCGTCTGGTTTATTGGCCGGGTACTATTGAGCATCCCCTCCAGTTATCATGAAGGTACCATCTGGGAACGATTTGGATTCTGATCTTAACGATGTCACTAAACCAACAACGTGATCGCCGCGCTCTCCTCACACTGGTGGAGGAAGCAACGCATCTGCTTCGCAAAGCACCGCTGTCGGCATGGCTTAACTATTACGTTGGAAGCATCCCCTTCATCCTCTATCTGTTCTTTTTCTGGAGTGACATGTCACGTTCACCGTTCGCTGCTGGACGACTGTTGGGCTCTTCTTTTATCCTCGCGCTCCTTTATGGTTGGATGAAAATCTGGCAGGCCCTATTTTGTGATCAATTGATGGCGATTGTCGAAGGAAGGGGAAAGAGTGATCCTCTGAGCATAAGAGCCTGGGTCAGATTGATCGCTTCCCAACTGTGCATACACGCCAGTATGATTTTGGTGCTGCCTCTCGCACTGATTGCGATGTTGCCATTTGGCTGGGCTTACGCCTTCTACCACAGTGTTACGGTGTTATCTCTGGAGCACTTCCGGCGTGATGGACGCACGGCTTCGCTTTTCAGTCAGGCACTTAAGCAGTCGCACTATCAACCGCTTCAAAATCACAGCATGTTGTTGATGCTTTTAGTTTCAGCACTGCTCGTGTATTTGAATTTTTTCGCAGGGTTCGGCATAAGTGTTACGTTGTTAAAATCATTTTCAGGACTGGATAACGCCTTTACACAGAATATGTTCCTCTTGTTCAGCTCCACCGTGCAGGCTTTACTCATCAGTCTCAGTTATCTGACGATGAATCCCATGATCAAATCGATTTACGTGCTGCGCTGTTTCTATGGGGAGGCTCGCAAAAGCGGCGCGGACATTGAAGTCCGATTGCGAGCCATTAAAGAGAGCAAGTTGATTCTAGTCATTTTGTTCTTGGCGCTTGGATTTAGTTTTTCCACCAAGACAATCGCGCAGGACGCATCTTCAACCGCAGCCGTTGTCGTCGTTCATCCAGACGCCAATCAACTTGATCAAAGCATTAAAAAAGTGATGCAGAGTAACGAGTATCAATGGCGGATGCCGCGTGATATGAAGACGATGGTGAGCGATGAGTCATGGATCGGTGGAATTGTTCGGAGCGTGAAGGATTTTATCGAGAGCAGTTTTCGAATCATAGGGGATCTGCTCGGCGATCTTATCGATTGGATTTTCGGTGGAAAACCCACGTCAGAAAAGAGTCCGGAAGGAACGAATTCCGTATGGTTGGCAATGTTGCCAAAGCTTCTCGTCGTGCTGTTAGTTTTGCTTGCCGCCGGCTTTATTTTCTTGCTGTATCGGAACTGGAGACTCGCGCAGCAAACACAGATTACGGTGGGTGCAGCCGCGCCGCCAGAGATCAATCTTGAGAGTGAGAATGTTCTAGCAACGCAGTTGCCGGAAAATGAGTGGTTGCGTCTTGCCCGTGAAAAAATGGAATCAGGTGATCTGCGTCTAGCTTTGCGCGCTCTCTTTCTGGCGACTCTAGCGAATCTTGGTGAGAAGCGATTGCTTCAAATCACCCGTAACAAATCGAATGGTGACTATGTGCGCGAAATCGGGTGGCGTGCCAAAGACAGCGCGGAACTTAATCGTGGTTTCACAGAACAAGTGCGGACTTTTGATCGCGTCTGGTATGGCTGGCATGAGGTTGACCGAGACATGATGGAGAACTTCCAGACACAATATGAACGCATTGTTTCTTATGCGACATAGCGCTGCATTCACTCTTACGATGCTTATTGTGGTATTCTTCGCCACGGGGTGGATCTTCATGACGTTGATCAACCAGCGATTTTCCAGTGGAGATATATACCCCTATTATTCCACTTTGCGTACAGACCCTCTTGGCGCAAAAGCCCTTTATGAATCGTTGGATAATACAAGCGCATGGAAATGTGAAAGGAACTATAAGAGCTTGGATAAACTTGAGGGCGCCAATGGCAGAACACTGATGCTACTTCATGTGTCTGCGGATACATTTTCAGATGGCGGGGGAATGGATGGCGGCTCGATTCTAAAGTTTGCCGCAACCGGTGGACGAGTAGTCATTACGATTGATGGGCAGTTAGACACTTGGGATAAAATTGAGAAGCGGGCTGAGGAGCGTCGTGACGAAAATCGGATTAAAAAGCTGAAGGATAAAAGCCAGTCCAAGAAAAAGCCCGATGAGAAAAAAGATTTAAAGAAGAAGACGCCAGACAGTAAGGAACAAACAGAGGACGAAATAGAGGTTGATACGCCCTTGGATGAAGCCTTGGGCATTTTCATCCAACCGCGCAATTTTGTCATGACTCCTAAGGGCTCGTATGTTCTTGAGGCGAGCAA
>VFKY01000253.1 GCA_009885275.1 Verrucomicrobiota bacterium
CAGCGAGTTCCTTGGCAGGAATGCCGAGAGTGATGGCGCGCTTCTCGGCGTCGATGGTGATGGTGTCGCCGTTCTCGATGACGGCGATGGGGCCGCCGACAAAGGCTTCTGGAGTGACGTGACCGACCACAAAGCCGTGACTACCGCCACTGAATCGCCCATCGGTGATGAGCGCGACATCTTTGCCGAGTCCTTTGCCCATGATGGCGCTGGTGGGCGACAACATTTCGCGCATACCGGGTCCGCCCTTGGGGCCTTCCATGCGGATGATGATGACGTGTCCTTTTTTGACCTTGTCATGAAGGATCGCTTGCAGCGCTTTCTCTTCGGACTCGAATACGATGGCTTTGCCGATGAATTTGAGGCCTTCCTTACCGCTGATTTTGCCAACCGCACCTTCGGGGCAGAGATTGCCTTTGAAGATGACAAGGTGACTGTCCTTCTTGAGCGGATTATTTAGTGGACGCACGATCTGTTGATCCTTCGGCCATTCGATCTTGGAGTTTTTAAGGTTCTCCTTCATGGTCTTGCCGGTAACGGTAAGGCAATCGCCGTGCATGAGTCCTTCTGCGACCAACATACGCATCAGGGGCACCGTGCCACCAATTTTGACGAGGTCGTTCATGAAATACTTGCCGCTTGGTTTGACGTCTGCGAGCACCGGTGTTTTTTTCCCGATACGGACAAAGTCTTCGATGCCGAGCTTCACACCTGCGCTGTGAGCCATGGCGATTAAATGCAGCACGGCATTGGTAGATCCACCAAGGGTGATGATGAGAGTAATGGCATTTTCAAAAGCCTCTTTGGTGAGAATGTCTCGTGGGGTGATGCCTTTCTTAATCATGTTAAGCACGGCTGCACCAGCGTCGAAACAGTCGCGTAGCTTGTCATCGCTCAGAGCGGATTGGGCGCTGCTGTTGGGCATACTCAGGCCGAGAGCTTCGACGGCACTGGCCATGGTGTTGGCTGTATACATGCCACCGCAGGAACCTGCTCCGGGGATGGAATGCTCTTCGATATCGGCAAGCTCTTTGTCGGAGATTTGCTGATTCGCGTGTTTGCCGACGGCTTCAAAAACGGTGACGATATCGGCATCTTTTTTCTCGAGGCCCACACAGCCCGGTAAGATGGTGCCCCCATAAACGAAGACACTGGGGCGGTTTAACCGTGCCATGGCCATGACGCACCCCGGCATATTTTTGTCACAACCACCGATGGCCACGAAGCCATCCATGCCCTCACAACCCACCACCGTTTCGATAGAGTCTGCAATCACCTCACGAGAGACGAGGGAATATTTCATGCCTTCGGTGCCCATGCTAATGCCGTCAGAAATGGTGATGGTATTAAAGATGATACTCTTGCCACCTGCTGCATCCACGCCTTTCGCGGACTCCTTGGCGAGTCGGTCAATGTGCATGTTGCACGGGGTGACCATGCTCCAGGTTGAAGCGATGCCGATCTGCGATTTGTTGAAATCCTTCCGGGTGAACCCCACGGCATGAAGCATGGCGCGAGAGGGTGCGCGCTCAACACCATCAACGACGATGGCGGAGTGTTTGCGATGCAGATCGGACTTGGCGGCGGCTTTCGGTTTAGCGGGCATAGGGAGGTGAATTTAAAAGATGAGCGCGCAAGATGGAGCAACTCGCGGTGAGTTCAAGAACAACGCGATTCTTCTAAGCAGGACTTCCATTGGCAGTGATTCTCATGAATACTTTGGTGATGGTGAAAAAGCTTCTGAAATCACTGATGTCTATACTGATCCTGCTGCTTCTCTCGGTTGTTCTGCTTCTTGTCAGTTGTCAGAGCAAATTGATTTATTTGCCCCGTCATTATGATGCGAGTCTGTTGAAGGGAA
>VFKY01000061.1 GCA_009885275.1 Verrucomicrobiota bacterium
CTCGCCTCACAGATTGCTTAGCCAGATACCGAAGGTATCTCAGCGATTAGCCCGGGGTCGAGCGAAGCGACACCCCGGGAAAGGTGAAAAAATGGCTGCATCCCGGCAGGGATGCCAGCGATGGGGCTAAAATTCTCGCTGTGACTCCCACCAATGTCATATGGATATCGTAGAGCGAAGACTTCAACGCGTAGCCGCAGGCTTTTTCACCAGTGTGCTTGGCAAGGATGACACACCCAAGGTGAATGGCTTTGCAGGTTGTTTGCCCAGCAGTTGCAAATCGAACCACTCGATCATGCGCGCCGTGTCTTCCGTCGCCATTTCCTGCCAGCCACCATGACCAGCGCCCTCGCGAATAACCAGCTCACACTTCACACCAACCTCCTGGCATCGTTTATAAAATCGCTGTGACTGGGTAATCGACACTTGGGGATCAGCATCGCCATGCACAATAAAAATCGGAGGCTGTTCCTTGTTCACCCAATAGATGGGCGATAACTCACGCCCCAGAATCATGCGACCTTCCTCTGTTCCTGATTTCGGTCCGAACGCTCCCGCATAAGCCGCGAGCTTTCCGATACCCACTGCATTGTCGCCTTCCTCAAACCAGTTCAGGTAATCCGTCGGGGGATAAAAACACGCCACCGCCTGCACCGCACTGCTCTCGCGATTGATCACATCCACAGCCTTGGCATCGCCAAGGCCACCGCGTGTCGCCAGCATAAGACTGAGATGCCCCCCGGCACTACCACCAGTCACTCCAAGCTTCTGCGGATCGACACCATACTTCGCAGCATGGGCACGAATGAAACGCACCGCGCGATTCAGATCGGCGACAATTTCTTCCACTTGGAAGCGTGGCTGGGAACCATGCACCACCACAAAAGTGGTGTACCCCGCTTTCGTCCAGCCGCCGTCATTAATTTGCTGATGGTTCGACTTCCAACCACCGCTGATGATCTTGATGATTCCCGCACCATTCGATTGAGCGGGTTTAAAAACATCCATCGTCAACGCCACGCCGTCATGCTTCGTATAAATAAGATCACTGATGTGTTCGACTTCTTGCGCTTGAAGCAGGGATGCAAATGCAAAGATCGCTATTACAAGTGACGTTAGATATTTTTTCATATTTAGGATTTTTTTGATCAACCCCAGTGCTGGGCGATCTTTCGTTTCAAGAAATCAACGCTACGCGCGAGCTGTTCCATGCCATCGACACCGTCTTCAATGCTGATCCAGTTATCAAATCCAACTCGCTTTAATTCACTGAAGATCGCATCGTAATCGTTTAGCCCTTTGCCGATCTCACCATGGCGGAGACGTTTAGCATAGCCCATCGCCCCACCTTCTTCGCGGCGCAGATCTTCGATGGTACCTTCGGCGAGATAACGATCACTGGCGTGCATGGTAACGACGCGATGCGAGACGCGCTTCAACAGTTCGATGGGATCTTCACCGGCAAGGTAGGTATTGCTCGGGTCATAGTTGACGCCGAAATTAGGATGATCCAACGAATCCACTAACTGGCAAAAGACATCCATCTTCTGGGCGAACTCCGGATATTCCCAAAAGTCATCCTTATAATGATTTTCAAGAATCAAGGTGATGCCACGCTCCTGGGCATAAGGCAGACAGGCTTCGATCGAATCAGCCGCAAGCTTCACTCCTTCATCGGTGCTTAACTCGGGGCGACGCTGACCGCTAAGCACGCGGCAATAGCTACCGCCCAGCGTGTAGGTCATATCGATCCAATGCTTCTGTTTCTCAATTTGAGCGTTGCGATAGGCCGCATCAGGATGGGTGAAATCAGGAGAGCAACACATCATCGGAATCACCAGTCCGTGATCTTCAACCTGTTGACGAAATTCCGGCCACTTCGATACATCGGCCATTTCTAGGAAACCAGCATACCATTCCAAGCCTTCAATTTCCAGCTTGGCAGCAAGTTCGATCCATTCGGATATTTTCATCGTGCCATCTTTGCAGAGGGCTTGCATGAAGGCTTTGGGGAAGGCGGCGAGTTTGGGCATAAAGTCAGATGAGCTCTTCAACGGTGAGGGCTACTTTGCAGCCGGGAATACTTAGGAAGTGGCGATCATGAGTGAGCACAACTGCATCCGCACGTCGAGCGCAACACGCGATAACGATGTCTTGTAAAGGCAGAACGATGCCGTGCCGATCAAGATCCCATGCCGTTTGTTCCACTGATTCCCATAGTGCATTGTCAGTGACGACGTTGATCATGATGTTCCATGCCTCATGAAAATCTCGTCGCAGCTCCGTGTCTTTTATCCCACGACCAACCTCAGCGCGCACCATGCCGCAGATAACCAAATCACGCTCCATCGCCAAATAAGGAAGGGCGCGCAGTGGATTGCGCCCTTTCCGCGAATGCGCGATATAAAAGCTACTGTCTATCAGGACGGGGGTTTTTGCCATAGAGTGCAGCGGTTTCGGCTAGGCGTGAGGCCATGATGTCGTAGTTGGGATCAATGGCATCAAAGAGCTCCTCATCGGTGCGCTCGTTGATCTTTTCCAGCATAGCGGCTAAGCGGTGCCTGCGATCCCATTCACGCAAGGTGTGGTTTACCGCCCCAGTTTTGCTTTTGATTCCGGACGCCTTCATGACGCGCTCCAGTAAATCATCATCAATGTTCATCGTCACTTTCATAGACAGCAAAAGTATGGCATCACATCCAGCTTTTCAATGGTTATTTAGATGTATTCGGTATGGTCGTCGAATCCTTCGGCGGATTCCGACCGATAAACGGATGTTGTTCCAAGTCCACCACTTGACCACTGATGGGGCCGCTTTCATCCGCCAACCAATAAACCGCGCCCGCTGCAATCTCAGCCGGTAGAAGGATGCGACCCGCTGGGGCATAGACAGCCGGTAGATCTTTATACCAGTCATCCGCCAGACCATGTTCCTTTTTGCGCTTCGATTCGTTTTCCGTCAGCACCCATCCCGGATTGATCTGATTCACCCGCACACCATCCTCTCGATGCAAGGTGTCACCCAGATTGCGGGTCATGGTCATGAGCGCGCCTTTCGAAACACTGTAAGGCAGTAGATTCGGTTCCCCACTCCATGCATTCACCGAGCCAATATTCAGCACGTTGCCTCGAGTCTCACGCAGATGGGGTAAGGCAGCTTTGATCAAGGCAAACGGAGCCAGCACATTCACCGCGAGCATTTTTTCAAAAAACGCCATGTCTGTCGTGTGGATATTACTGGCCGTGATCATGGCTGCATTGTTCACCACGGCATCAAGTTTACCGAATGCCTGCAATGCTGTTTGCACCAATCTTTCTGCGGTGCCGTCAATCGTGAGATCTTCGATGTGCAGGGTGGCTTTGTCTTGACCAAGGGCAGCGACCACAGCTTCACCCATCTCTTTTTCCAATCCGTGAATCACAACGCGTGCGCCTTCGAGAACACAGCGTTCCGCAATCGCTTTACCGATACCCGTGCAACTGCCAGTGATGATGATGACTTTGTTTTGGAGACGAGGCATGGGAGAATAGAATAAAATTTGGAGGCTCAAGCTTTCGTGAAAGGTCCGGCGTTTTGCTGCATGAGAGCTTCACGCACCTTCTGACCATCGAGCACCGCTACTTCAGTCTTGGTCTTCAAGCTCAACGCCGCTGCACAACCTGCCGCTTCGCCCATTGCCATCGCGGTCACCGTCACCCGAGTGGAAGCATGGGCGCCACGCGTCGCCGAGTGACAGCGACCTGCCACGAGCAGATTCTCAATCTTTTGCGGAACGAGGGAGCGATAGGGAATGTCGTAGGGCGCAGGTTGCACCTTCTCGGGAGTGAAGTCATTAGCACTACCGAGTGTGGTTTTGTTCGGATGCAAATCGAGATACCAGCATCCGGTGGCAATGGCGTCGGCAAAACTGCGCCCCTTCATGATGTCCGCCTCCGTCAATACATGCTGACCGATGAGCCGCCGCGATTCGCGTACACCGATCCATGGATAGGCCTCCAGAAAATAGGAATCGGCAAATGCAGGCACATCCTTTTTCCAGGCATGAAACATCGCCAGCGCATCAGCTCGCCCCTGCATCTCTGCACGCGAAAGATCTGCGGCATCGGTAGGATTGGCCGGCACTCGCACTCCATGCACATACACTTCATTCTTGGCAAAGAGAAACATGATGCCCGGACCATAGAAGAAGGGCAGCTCACTGCGCTCCTGTGCTTTAATCAGAGCACTTTTGCAGAGCCCGCTGAGTCCCGGCATTTGCTGCACATTACCAATACGGAAATGCAACGTCAGCGGCTGCACCTCGGCACTTTGCTCGGTCGGAGCTCCAGCGCGTGCAGCAATATCAGCGTCACCCGTGCAGTCAATCACCACCTTGGGACGCACCCGCACGAGACCGTCTTTGTTCGCAATCACCACGGAAGTGATGCGACCACCGGAGGCTTCGGCATCACAGGCGATGGAATTAAAAAGCACCGTAAGATTCGGACCACACGCTTGAAGCTCGCGGTCGAGCAATACCTTGAATTCAAAGGTGTTCGGGATGGTAGGATTGTGCGGCTTGATCTCAGTGGCATCGGCTTTGCACACCCCTGTCTTCGCCAGCAGCTCCAGCGCGATGCCGCGCACGACCACGCGATGATCCTTGATGTCCGCAATGCCATCGAAGTAGGGCAATCCAACACTCGTGATGATGCCCCCTGCAAAAGGCGCTTTTTCAATGAGCAGTGTTTTAGCACCTGAGCGCGCCGCGCTAAGTGCCGCGGCAATTCCTGCGCAACCACCACCACAGACAAGCACGTCCGTTTCGATTTCACGCATACTCGCCCTGACCGGAACTGTTTCCGCCTTCAATGACGACGAAGCGGCAACCGCTACTGCCGCAGAGGCTTTGACAAATTGACGACGGCTTGGGTGCTGGATAGGATTCATGATCACATTAAACAGGTTTTAAAACTGCTTTCACAACTTCGCCCTTGTGCATTTTTTCAAAAGCGGTGTGCCATTCTGTAATCGGCCAGACGC
>VFKY01000316.1 GCA_009885275.1 Verrucomicrobiota bacterium
AACAGTTCGATACCGTCTTTCTTCAACTCATCAGCGATCCCTCCAAACAGGGTCTCGGCATTCCGTTTCTTCAACTTTGCCATCATGAGCAGCGTTCGGAAATCAGGACGAAGGTCGAACAAATTCTTCGGCGCGATTTGCCCTGCCATCACGGTGCTCTTCACTCCCTCGCGATTGAAGAACGCTATCATTTTACTGAGTTGCCCAACACGAAACCACTCCATCGCCTCCACACTATCTGCTAGTTCTGGCTTTGTTTCATTGATGAAGCCTGCAACGATGATGCGATTCACCCCAGCCTTGCGAGCAGCGGCGATAAACATTTCAGGGTAAACACCGTTACCGGCAATGAGCGCAATGGAATCAGGAGGTGACATACAGTGCTTTAAATAAAGCATGACGCAGCGACTGCGCCAGTCTCATCTCAGGGCGTAAACTTCCCGCTCTGTTGCATAAATTTCACAGGATTATCGAAAGCAACATGTTGAATGCTCTCCTTCGTCCAACCGCGACGCTTCATCTCCAGCATCGTTTTTGGCACCGCCAGAGGATCACTGACACCCCAGTCACAGGCGGAGTTCATCCAGATGCGTTCAGCTTGGCAGGACTCCAACATATCAATGGCGCGATGAGGCGTGCATTTGCTTTCTGGATACAAGGTGATGCCCGCCCAGAAACCCTGATCAAGCACCATTTGAATCGTGTGTTCCTCAACATGATCAATGATGACGCGTTCCGGTTTAATCTTGGGATGGTTTTTAAGCGCGTCGAGGATCAACTGCGTGCCCTTGCGTTTGTCTTCGAGATGCGGTGTATGCACCAGCACAAGCTGATCATAATCAGCGGCCAGTTGAATATGCTTTTCTAGAATCAAAAGCTCATTGCGACTGTTCTTGTTCAATCCGATTTCACCAATACCCAGAACATTGGGCTTGTTCAGAAATTCAGGAATGAGCGCCATCACATCATCCGCCAACATCGTGTCTTCTGCTTCCTTGGGATTGATGCACAACCATGAGAAATGCTTGATCCCAAATCGAGCCGCACGCTTGGGTTCATACTCGGTGATCTGACGAAAGTAATCAAAAAATCCATCCGCACTGGACCGATCGAATCCAGCCCAGAAAGCCGGTTCACAAATGATTTCGCAACCCGCCAGCGCCATCTTTTCATAATCATACATGGTGCGGCTGACCATGTGACCGTGCGGTTCAATATAAGGCATACTAGAAAAGAGAGGGATAAGGGGTAAGTTAAAAGGGATAAGTGTCTGAACTAAACCATCTAAACCGCTTCAACTTTTAAACTTTCTTTATGCGCTCCAATGGCACCCTGCATGGTCGCCTTTGGGATCGGTTCGGTTGAGGGATCGCTGAAGCTCAGGAGCACTTTTTTGGCGCGCTCGGGCTCATTTTGTGACAAAAGTGCAATCGCCTGCTTAAGCGCAGCCACGCGAAAATCATCGTCTTGCCCAGCTCGTTGAACACGATCAAGAAAGGCTGCGAGATCTATGAGCTTGCTACGGGAATCCATAAAGCCGAGGTCGACGAGGTTTACCGATGCAGGCTTTGTCCAATGATTCATGGGATTAGTTTACGAAATGGTTGAAGATGTGCAAAGATCAAATACGAAACTCACGACTTGAGTTATACCGCAAAAAGGTTCTTTTAAGACATCATGACGCCAAATGCTGAACCGGAACTTACTAAAGAGGAGCTTCGTCGTTATGCACGACATTTGAGCATCCCTGATTTCGGCATAGAAGCTCAGAGGAAGCTCAAGTCTGCCCGCGTGCTCTGCATCGGAGCCGGCGGCCTTGGATCGCCAGTAACCATGTATCTCGCTGCCGCCGGGATCGGCACCCTTGGTATCGTCGATGCCGATGTCGTGGAGGAATCAAATCTACAACGGCAACTCCTTCATGGCACCAGTGACCTGGGACGCACCAAGCTGGACTCCGCGCTGGATCGATTACAGGACATCAATCCTCATGTTCGTTTAGAGGGACATGCCACACGATTTACTTCATCCAATGCCATGGCGCTGGCCTCAGAATATGACGTGATCATCGATGGCACCGACAACTTCCCAACGCGCTACTTGAGCAACGACGTTTGCGTCTTCTTAAAAAAACCCAACATTTACGGATCCATTCTCCGATTCGAAGGCCAATGCAGCGTCTTCGCTCCACACCTCAACGCACCATGTTACCGGTGCATGTCACCAACGCCACCTGCCCCGGGGTTAGTCCCCTCATGCGCTGAAGGCGGAGTACTGGGTGTGTTACCGGGACTCATCGGCACCATGCAGGCCACAGAGGCCATTAAATTGATCGCAGGGATTGGCCAACCTTTGTTAGGGCGACTTCTTCATGTGGACACCCTGAGCATGAAGTTTCGCACCTTTAATCTGCGACGGGACCCTGAATGTCCTGTGTGTGGCGACCACCCTACCATCACTTCCCTAATTGATTACGAGGATTTCTGCGGTTTAAAAGATACCAAGCCACAAGCTGCCAGCATACCGGAGATAACGGTGACGGAACTCAAGGCATTGATGGATGCACGAACAAACCTTTTTCTGCTCGATGTGCGAGAACCCTTTGAACACGAAATAGCCGTGATTGCCGGCTCAACACTGATCCCGCTGGGTGAACTGGGATCGCGACTTACTGAGCTTCCCCGTGATCGCAAGATCGCGATTCATTGTAAACTAGGCGGCCGCAGCGCCAACGCCGTCAGTATGCTCTTGAATGCTGGGTTTACAAATATCTATAATGTTCAAGGAGGCATTGCGGCATGGAGCCAAAAAATTGACCCGAACATTCCTGTATATTGATGTATCTTCAACTACTCACCCTTCATCCTTCATCCTTCATGCATGATACCCTCTCTCAACTAGAACAACTGGCTGTTGTGCCCGCTATCATTTTGGATGACGCCGATCACGCTGAACCACTGGCTCAAGCGTTGATCGAAGGTGGCCTGCCATGTGCAGAAATCACTCTTCGCACCCCAGCCTCAATGGAAGCGCTTCACCGGATGTCACCCTTCTCTGATCAATTGCTACTGGGCGCTGGAACGGTGATCAATATTGTGCAAGCCGATGAAGCGATTGATGCAGGCGCGAAATTCATTGTCTCACCCGGCATGGATGAAGCCCTGATCCGTCACTGTCAGTCCAGAGACATTCTCATCATACCCGGTGCCTGCACTCCTACAGAAGTCATGTTGGCAGTAAATCTTGGACTTGATTGTGTAAAATTTTTTCCAAGTCACGCCTTTGGAGGCCTACCCGTTTTGAGAGCACTTCATGGTCCCTTTCCTCACATGCGTTTTATGCCAACAGGCGGAATCACCATGGAAAATCTGTCAGATCATCTAGGCTTCAAGCCAGTCTTGGCTGTCGGCGGCACTTGGATGATTAAGCCTGAATGGCTCGAAAATGGTCGCTATGATTTAATTTCTGAAGTTTGCGCTACTACCATGGAAATAGTAAGACATGCTCGAAGAACTCGGTGAAGCCCACCTTTTCACTTTTGACCTTGCGTTTACCTCTCTCCCCTACCCACCGATGAAACACCCTCGCACTGCCGCTGAAACTTACGAAAAGATTCCTACCGTCATTTTTGAAAGCCCCGCGGCAGCTGCCAAAGCTCTCGCGATTGAGTTCAAAGAACTTATCGAATCCAAAAATTCTGAGGGCAAGCCAGCCATACTCGGACTGGCAACGGGTTCCACTCCACTCCCATTTTATCGAGAACTGATTCGTCTGCACAAGGATGAAGGATTGAGTTTTAAAAACGTCATCACCTTCAACCTCGATGAATACTACGGTCTCAACGCCGATCATCCTGAAAGCTACCGCCGCTTCATGGGAGACCAGCTTTTTGACCACATCGACATCCCTGAAAACAATATTCATCTCCCAAGTGGAACAGTATCCAGTGATCAAATTTTTGATCATTGCCGCGCCTATGAAGAAATGATTGATGCCGCTGGTGGAGTGGACTTCCAAATCCTCGGCATCGGACGCACGGGACACATTGGATTCAACGAACCTGGCTCCTCTCGTGAATCCCTGACTCGCCGCATCACTCTGGATCGCATCACACGTCAAGACGCTGCTGCTGACTTTCGTGGTGAGGAAAATGTGCCCCGCTTTGCCATCACCATGGGAGTTGGCACCATTTTAAGAGCCAAGAAAATCGCACTCATGGCTTGGGGAGAAAATAAGGCTGGAGTGGTTCATAAAGCAGTGGAAGAACCGGTCACCGATGCTGTCTCGGCCTCCTTCCTTCAAGGTCATCCAGATGCTCGCTTCTTCATTGATCACGCGGCTTCGCATGAACTGACTCGGAAGAAGCTCCCCTGGTTAGTGGGACCTGTGAAATGGTCGCCAGGTGAAACTCGGCGGGCAGTCTGCTGGTTGTCCTCCTCCTTCAACCGACCCGTATTAAAGCTGACGGATGACGAATACAATGAGCATGGGTTATCCGATTTGATCAGTGAACAAGGTCCG
>VFKY01000166.1 GCA_009885275.1 Verrucomicrobiota bacterium
AATGGTGGCCCAAGGCTACGATGAAACCATCGTGCGCTGGGTGCTGCGCCGTGTCGAGATGAACGAGTGGAAGCGTCAGCAGGCGGCACCCGGGATCAAGGTCACGAGCAAGGCCTTTGGGATGGGGCGCAGAATCCCCATCGTGCAGAAGTTTAGGGAGTAGGGGGGTGACATTCTTGTCCGCCATTAACTACCGATATCCCCAAGCTTTCACTTCGCGCCAAACTTTAGCAGCCGCTTTGCTTCCTCGAGGAGAAACTTGGTGTCGGTGAAGGGATCGTAGCTGACATCCGTCCAGCGCACCTGGCCTTCGGCATCGAGCAGAAAGGCGCCATGCAATCCCATGCCTTCGAAGTCGTCATAACAGCGCCATTCCTTGAAGACTTTAAAATTTGGATCTGCCAACAGCTTAATGGGCGCGTCCTCCTTGGCGTGACAGGTGTCTGCTGTGGTTGTGAGATCTGTGGGAGATTCACTGCCAATCGCGACAACTTCAATACCAGCATTTTTGAAATCACCCATAACAGCGGAGAAGGCTTTGAGTTGAGCCATGCAGTGACCGCAAGAGTGACCGAGGTAAAAGAGAATCACCGTGGGCTTACCTTTGAAATCGTTTAGTGAAACAGGTCCGGCGTAGTTACTGGGTAGCTCAAATGAACTTGGAACAAATGGATGCCAGTGCTGCGGGCCCAGAGAATCAAGAGTGGGACGCTTACCGGAATCCTCGCGCGGCACGGGTGGTGTGCGCCAGTCTTTAGGCAACTCGAGTTGTAGAGCAATCGCGTCAAGTCGCTGACTCATCGGGAGATCGGCATCGAGGGCAGCACTGATCTTACGGGCTGACTCAAATTGCTTTTTTGCGTCTTCCGTTTTTTCGCACTGCATCAACGCATCGACTCTCAAGGCCAAACCGGGAGCATCATTGGGAAGCTGTTGTGCCAGGGTGACGGCTTTTTCTTTGTTTCCAATTTTTAAATGATATCGTACCAATCGATCTTTCGGGGTGTCCTTGGCGAGATCGATAAGTTTGATAACATCTTCTTTGCTCTTTTTGTTTAAGATGGCAGAGAGCGCTTTCAATTCAGCAAGGGCGTTTTCGACAAGCGTGTTGTTTTTGATTTCCTTGGGCTCTTCTTTTTTAACAACAGTTTTGTCATCGGAACTTTTTTTAGGAGCTTCCTTCGCTTTATCTTTCTCAGTCGTCGTTTTTTTCTCAGTGCTGGGGCTGCTTTTTTTGGCAGTCGCCGTATTTTTTTTATCATCTGCAGCGACTTTGATTTTTAAGGTTTCCAGTTCTGTGATTCGCTTTAGCAGAGCCGTTTTATCCTCTTTAAAATAGGAGGCGATTCCCAAGGCTCGAACTCGGTTGGCTTCATAGGAAGGATTTTGGGTGATGTCGAGATAGGGCGAACCATCCAATTCCAATAGAGCCTGCCACTGCTCAAACTTTAGGAGAGTCTCCAGCAAGCGGGTGCGACCATAGGCGGCGCTGTTGTTCTGTTTCTCAACGGAATTATATTTTGGATGCCGTGGGATTTCGATGAAATTTTTCGCTATGCCAACGGCTTCTTTGGCGTGACCGATTTGATTCAGGGTGCGGATAAACCATTCGGTATTGTGGGCGTAGTTGTGAATCTGGTCCGGTAAAATTTGAGTGCGAATCATGTAAGCGTGATCAACTCGTGTGGCTGCGTCCTGTTGCCATGCGGCATCGATTTCGCGATTCAGTTTGCTGAAGGTATGCCCCGGCATGTGCCACATATGAGCGATACCAGGAGCACTTTGACCGCACATTGCCGCTGAAACCAATGCGCGACTCGGCTTGCCGTCATCCCACAAATGAATCCGGTAATGATGCACTGGATGCATGGGTTCTTTTGCCAGTAATTGAGCAATGATGGCATCAACCGCCTCCCGGCTCACCATTGGAACACCGGCATCCTTGGCATGCCAGATGGCCCACGCAAGAAAGGCCTTGGCTTCGAGATCATCAGGGTAGTCATGAATGATACCTTCGATGTCCTTGATGAAGTCCATGTTCCGGACTTTTTTGTCTTTCTTTAGATCACGGTAAAAATTATCGAGACTTTCGATCCATGCTTTTTCATTGGCTGTAACCTTTTCTTTTTTCTCAACCGCTTTGGCCACAAAACTTGCGGCACGTTTTTCGTTGTTCACATTGGACATCGCGCAGCCCCAGTAAGCCATGGCGCAATCAGGATCGAGCATGGCGACCTGACGGAACGAGCGTTCGGCTTCATAATACCAAAAGCCATGAAGCTGACCGATACCTTGATTGAAGAATTTCTGCGCTTCCGCGTTTTTCGTCGTGATGGTCAGATGAACCTTGCCGCAACCATCAATCAATACGGCTGCTTGCCGTGGCCCATCATCAAATGCCTCACCATGCAATGAATGACCGGGCAGCATTTCGGCGGCGCGAGCATGAGTTAGCAGGATGAGCGAGAGAAAGACGATGGATCGCATGAATATTAAACGCTTCAGAATACAAAATATTGTGGCAGATAAGTCGTGACAGTATTTTAATAGGCGCGATTTTACATAGTGAATTACTACTACACAATCAAGGGGGAACAACAGGGGCCAATTTCAGAAGAGGAACTGAAAGTAATCTTAACAAGTGCCCCTGATGCAGCCAGCACCATGATTTGGCGTGAAGGTTTGCCTGAGTGGGTTTTAGCCAGCACCATTTTCCCTAATGCAAACCGGTCGGCAGGCATGCCTCCGCCCCTCACTGGCAGCGGCTTTAATCCAATGGCTGTTTGCTGTGAATGCGGCAAGGCATTTTTGGCAAATGACATGGTGACGTTGCAGGGGCAGGCATTGTGTATGCAATGTCAGCCAATTGCCGTTCAAAAAATCAAGGAGGGAGCTGTCATCGGTACATTCAATGCCAGTAGTGGCACTTGCCGCGATGGAAAATTAATCCTTACTTCAGATGGGGCTTGCCTACCAAGACGGTGTGTGAAATGCAATATTGCCACGGAGGACAGAGTCAAGCGCAAGCTGTTTTGGCATCACCCTGGCTTTTATTTATTGATCCTTCCCGGTTTTTTGGTCTATGTGATTGTAGCACTCTGTGTGCGTAGGAAAGCAACGATTGAGGTCGGTTTTTGCCAAAGGCATCGCAGACGTCGCATACTGGACATTCTTTTTGGATGGATTGGTTTTTTTGGAGGCATCGTTTTGATGATTGCAGGTTTTGGTAATGATATTTCTTTGGTCGGAATGGCTGGTATTGTTTCAATGATCGGAAGTGTCATCTATATCATTGTTCGATCTAACATCGTTGCCCCTAAGCGTATCAGTGAAGATGGACGTGTCTGGCTCATCGGCGCCTGCCGCGAATATCTAGACTCACTGCCATCATCGAATGGATGATGGCATCACGACGATCTTCACGGCACATCCCATGTTAGGTGAGGCATGATTTCAATTACTTTACCGCCATCGCTACTGTTTAGACCTTCAAGGATGCATATGTGTAAACCCTGATAAAAGCCGACGATGCTCCTGAGGGGAGAAGCATGGAGTGTGGAGTTCAGTCCGCAGTCCTTTCTAGGTGGGTAGCTTGAGGCAGAGATGGACTCATCTGGTAGAAGGATATTGTAGGGCGGGCGCTCCGCCCGCCGTTCTTCCTGCCCAATGAAGGCGAGCGGAGTGCTCGCCCTACAAAGCATGGTGAGAGGCCAGTAGGCTGCCGCATCCGATGTTCCTGAGAGAAGAAGCATGGAGCGTGGAGTTATAGTCCCGCTTGGGATGAAGCATCTGCGGCGGACTAAAGTCCACGCTCCATGTTAAAAAATTCTCTGAAACTATCGTTCAATTCTTGTAACGATTCAGGTGGTATTCATGAGGGCCAAGGGTCCGATACATACCAGCCCAGAGCAACGCTCTGGGTTAACTCAGGAGAAGATCACCAGCCCTGAAAGGGCGGGCTATGGGTTCTCAACCTTTGGGGCGCCCCTTCAGGGCTGGTATCCATCTGCCACTCTTTTCCTAGGCCGTTGGCCTAGGCTGGTATCAAACGCACCGTTGGTGCTGCTGAATAGTATTATCATTCTATCCTTTCTAGCAGCCCTTTCAC
>VFKY01000156.1 GCA_009885275.1 Verrucomicrobiota bacterium
CTCCAGCTCCAGCGGCACCAGCTCCAGCGGCACCAGCGGCTGCCCCTGCTGTGCCTGAGACCAGTAAGTAGAACTCACTCTTCTAGCACCATCCCCGCCTCAACATCCCTGATAACAGGATCGATGATTTAGGTGCATCTTCCGAAATCCATGCCGTTGTCTTCAGCGCATGTTTTCAAATGGGTCCTTGTTTTACAATTAGGCTTAGGAGAGGATTATTGACATGTCTGTGTTGTGACGATATGAGGCGGAGAAACTCCTCATGCCAATGTCCCCTGTGGATCACGCATACGCTAAAACAAATATCCTAGCCGTCACCCCATGAGACACTTGATTTGGACACTCGCTAGCATTATCCCGACGGTCAGTTATACGATGGTGGCTTTGTTTCGGAGATACATGAAAAAATGGAACTGGATCGAGGCGAGGAATCACAACGTGAAGGCTTGCTCAAACTAGTGGCAGCACTAAAGGAGCCGGACGCCGCAAAACAGGCCGCACTACTTTCCGCAGTTGTGGACGTGGACGCTCACCTGCGCTTTGTGGCCATGGAAAATATTCTCTACCACTGGGACGGCTACTCATTCAATCGCAATAACTATCGCATTTATGAAAATCCAGAGACTAGGCGTTTTCATTTTATTCTGCACGGGATGGATCAAGTGTTTGGCGATGCAGGGCAAAGCTTACAACGCGCTCCTGGCGCATCAGTCGGCTCGATCCTTTGGCGAACCCCTGCAAATCAAGCGCGTTACATCGAGCTGTTATTAGAGACCTATGAAAAAACACGCGGCGTTGTGCCCATTCCAAGCGCGTCCGGCAAAGGTGCAGGGTTGCGTATATCGGGTGGCTCAAGACAGGGCCAAAAGATGTTGAAGGGCGACTCGCCATGGGAAACGCTCAGCTACGAAATTAACTCAACCGGCAGCGACTCTGTGCTTGTAGTTGAGTTGCGCGCAAGTGCTGGAGAAATGTGGATTGATCGAGAAACTCTCCGCGTGATACGTGTGCCATGAGTCGTCTTTTTTAATGCAAGTTCCTATGCTCAACACAACACACGTCCCAGAGTCCCCAACCTATGCGGGATCGAACTGTGGAATCTTCAATGACTCACCACCTTTAATGGCGGATTGATGCGCCACAATGCCAGGTGCGGTATAGGCCACAGCTTCGTAGATGTTGACTGCGGGCTTGCGCTGCTTAAGCACGGAATCAATAAACTCATGAGTAATGAAGCAGTGTGAACCCTCGTGCCCACTGTTGTGACGCATTGGTTCTGGAAGAAGATCAGTCTTCCACCATGATACCTCTTCATATTTTTCACGAATCTGGGAGGCGCGGACGAACCCGCCTGAATCCTTCTCAGTCTTCGTCTTTGCCTGCGAACGCATAATGTATGGGGGAGCTCCATTGGGCCCATTATAATAAAAGCTCATCTTGTCGCCGAAGAATCGGGCGCGCTCGCCCCCTTCCTGAGCACCACGCCACCAGATGGCTACACGCATGGAGTTTCCGCGATTGGTCTTAAACAAAGCCGTCTCATTCCAAAAAGAATTTTTGTAAACGTTGTCCTTCATGATGGGGTCGTCGTCTCCCCAACCGTGGCAGGCGACTTCCGTTAGTCGTTCCCCTGTGACACTGACAAGATGCGATGTGCAATGCGTGGGATATTGCATGGGCGGCATGCCGTGCCGCCAAGTGGGCTTACCATTCTCAAAATAAAGCTCCTCCAATCCAGGATGATGATATTCCGATTCGGTGTAGTAGAGATTCCCGAAGGACCCTTCCTGATAGAATTTGCGCGCCGAAATAGTAAGTTGCTGCCAATGGCTGGTCTCAGCCATCATATAGATCAATCCTGTCTTTTTTACAGCGTCAATCAACAGTTGACACTCCTCCAACGTCATCGCTGCCGGCACTGCGCAAAGAACATGCTTGCCCGCGGCCAGACACATCAGGACATGACGCACATGATCCGGCATCGGTGTCGCCAAAAACACAGCCTCGATCTTCGGATCCTTGATCAGTTCTTCGAGCGAGTCGTAAGTCTTGGCGCACTTGTAAGCCTTCTGCAAAGCTTCGCGCCTTTCGGGCCGCAGATCACTCACGGCTTCCACGATGCAGTCGGGATGTTCGTGAAACTGAAAGCCAAGGCCAAAACGTCCGCCCACGATGCCGATGTGCACCTTTTTGGTAGGAGCTTGTGCTCCGACCCATCCTGGAATCGTCATCAAAGCTGCTGCCGCGCTTTTACGGATGAAATTCCGCCGAGTTAGCTCATCGGAAATATCCAGCGTCATAGGGTAAATCAGAGTTTTGTTTTTCATGGTGCGAATTCTAATCATAGGAAGAGAAATTGAGAATGGACGGCGCTGTAAGAAACCCTATACTTTTCCGACCATGAGTTATCTGCCATATCACCATGATTGGAAACTCGCTTATGAAGCGGATTTTGGACTTCGAGTTCATTGGTTCGGACGTTATGCTGGCTTCCCTGAGTGGAGCGTGGAGAAGTCGCGATTGGCGGCAGACATGATCTCATTTTTCTTCGTTGAAACAGAATGCTGCTGGGTGATCATCAACGGCGTTCGCCTTGAATTACAGGCGGGAGATATTCTCGTGACTCGGGGGGCGGATGAATTTGAGTTTGGCCATCAATCTCGTCGACCCCATATTAGCCTTTCGGTATCACTTGCAGTCGAGCATGGCGGAGTAATTAACCAGTTATTGCATCGTGATTTCAAGCGCCACTATTCGTTGAAGAATCCACAAGATTATGTAAGAGAATTTGAGAAAGTTCTTTCAGCATTTGGCCAGGAGGATGTCTTTCGCGATCTCGCCATTGCTGGGGCTATCATGCAATGGTTGGCTTATTTATTGCGGACACTCCGACCACTAGTAGCTAAAATCAATCTCGAGACTCGCAGTGTCGTGGACAGAATCCTCGCCGCAGAGGCCTGGGCCATGGCTCGTTTGAAGGACGAAATATCCATCGGTGAATGGTCGGGGGCAATGGGATTGAATGCCGATTATTTTGGAAGAATATTCAAGCGTGAAACTGGGAAGAGACCGATGGAATGGGTCAATGAGCGTCGTCTTCAGATGGCGGCGCAATTGCTCAACAACACTCGAAAATCCGTGGCTGATGTGGCCGAGGCCTGCGGCTTCGCTTGCCCCTTCTATTTCTCACGCATGTTCAAAAAGCATTTTGGAGTGGCTCCACAGAACTATCGACAGGCACGCATGTGACCTCACTTGTGAGTTGTGAGACCATCCGAGAAATTGAGAAATTGAGGAATTGCATTGGTTGATGCGGGCGGGCGTGTAATCACACCGCATTTATACTTGGCATCTCCAGTGATTCTGCCAAACTGCCGTTACTTTAAATTTACGTCTTATGTCTATTATCGCTGGCTGTGTCTGTGGTTTCATTACTTGGTTTCTTGTGCGATACCTCATCGCCGGTCTTTACACCGTGGATCAAAACGAACGCGCCGTGAAGACTAGTTTTGGTCGTGCGGAACGAATCGGTGATTTGTCGACACTGGATGATCCGGTCTCTGCGATGCTGAACGACGATCAAAAATCACGCTACGATTATCCGCAGGTCCGAGTCATCATGCCGGGCGGCCCTTACTTCAAATGGCCTTGGGAACGCATCATTAAAGTGTCCGTCGCCACCAGCACCGTGAACATGGCCTGGGATCCGGAGGATGGCTCTGCGAATGCCAACGGGTCGATGCTTGAAGCCGTCACCAAGGATCAGCTCAACACCGGACTGACGGGACAAATTCGATTCCGTGTTTCTGAGCGCAATCTTTACGCATTCATGTTCGGCATCAAGAATCCCTACGCGCATGTCATGGGCTATTTCGTCTCTGTACTGCGTGAACGTATCGCCAACTTTGAAGCGCCACGCCTAGCGCAAGAAGAAGGTGCCCCGGATGTCGCTGCGACCATTGGAATCTCCATCAATGATTTGCGAAAAAACCTGCGCGATCTCAATGAGCACATGGATAGCGAATGCCAGTCCTCTGCGGCGCGCTATGGCATGGTGTTGGACGCCACTTTGATCACCGGTATTGATCCGCCGCCTGAAGTCGAGTCTGCACTTGCCGCAATCAATACCGCCTACAATGAAGTATCCTCTGATATCAGCCTTGCCCAGGCTTCTGCCGATCAAAAGATCGTGCAATCGAAGCGGGCAGTGGAAATTGAAACGCTGAAAGCTCAAGCTGAAGTGGAACCGCTCGTGCGACTTGCTTCCCAGTTAAAAGATTTGAAATCACGCGGTGCCGATGCCCTGCGCGCCTACGGTCGCAATGTGCGACTGGCTCTGTTAGAAAAAGCTCAACAAGTATTCGTGGAGGCAAAGAAATGATCGAGTTTACTATTGCATTTGGAGTCGTATTCATCGGCGGGTTCATCGCCGTCCCCATCATGCTGGCGTTTGCTCGCATCTTCGGACTTTACGCCATCGTGAACGAGCGACAGTGCAAAGTTTATGTCCTGTTCGGGAGCGTGCTTACCACGCTCGATAAACCGGGTCTTTACCTCCTGCCATTCAAGCTTGGTCCCGCGGCCTTCATCGTCAACTGGCTCGGCACTTGCCACGTCATCGACATGCGGCTCGATCAGGAATACCTGCGCAGTCAGGCCGTGAATTCCGAGGAAGGCGCGCCCATGGGCATCGGTATCTGGCATGAAATGTTTATCAGCGACCCCGTGTCGTTCCTCTTCAAAAACACCGATCCGCGCGGTTCCCTCAGTGCCAATGTTAGTAACTCCACCGTGCGCTGCCTGAGCAACCTTCCCTTGAGTAACATGCTGATCAACCGCCACGCCATGAGTGATACCGTGCGAAATGAGGTTTCGCCGAAGTCCCATGAGTGGGGCTATAAACTCGGCTCCGTCTATATTCGCAAAGTTCACTTTCGCGACATTGGCATGATCCGCCAAATCGAAAGCAAGGTGGTCAACCGCTTGCGCCAGGTCACCTCAGCTATCAAACAAGACGGCGCGAACCAAGTGAGCATCATCACCAGCACCGCCGAACGCCAGGCCGCAGTGGAGTTCGCCAAAGCGGCGGCGATTCGCCCCCAAATTGTCGGTGAAGCCCTGCAAATAATCTCCGAAGACAAGGAAGTTTCGGAAGCGATGTTCGAGATTCTTGAGACTCAAAAAATCATCGGCAGCGGCGCACGCGTCACTCTATTACCCGAAAAAAGTGATCTGCTCGCCTCGTTACTGGCTTCGCGCAGTGAAGGGCGAGTACCAGCACCACCCACGATGCCTCACCATTGACGAGAGGAGTGTCCGCGCTCCTCCTTCCGTTAACTCACGCTCTCCTCATTCCTGCTGGCCAAGAACGTTACAATGAGGATAAAGAAACACATGATGACAGAGAACAATGGAAACTGAAGAGCTGGCGGGAGACTGTAGATAAGTGCCGCCGCGGGAATCCAGACAATCCAATTGGTAATCAATACAGTAGGACAAGTGCGTAACCAAAATTCGCGATTGAGTGAAGCACAGGTGCGTGACCAGGAGCCATCAAGATCGATCCAACGTAAGGCGATGAGATAGGTGGGCAGTGCCCAGAACGGAGTGTAAACAAACTGATCAAGTAACACCTTTGACGCCAGTGTGACAGCGTCGTTGCCAAGTCCGAACAACATGCCTTGGAAGTGATAAAACAGGTCGATTTCCATTCCCCGATAACCCCAGAATAACATAAGGAATACAAGCCGCCTCCATCGTTTGTCCTTAGGTAACGTTCCCATCGCTGATTGAATGCAGAACGGCATTACAGACGCCGCAAAAGCTGTGGAAATAAATGAGAAGGCGTAAGACCAATGCATCTTGAGCGTCCCAACTGCTTCCCATATACCTGCCATTGCGGGCCAGCGGTAATAGCTGGTTACCAGAGCGATGACGAGCCCATTGAGTAGTAGGCATTGTATCCAATTCTGCCGAAACACCGACGCAATGGTGGTAAGGATACCGGGAGGTGGAAGAGGGGTGATGGACATCAATTAGGAGAGCAGTCAAGATTAGAGACGCCATTCCTTCCGAGTTCGTGCAGGCAATGATGCTACCACCAACTGATATGAATGCTCAATCAGCTCTCGCACCAGTTTCGACGGCAGCGAGCCGTCGAGGATAAGCGTATTCCAATGTTTTTTATTCATGTGATAACCGGGAATAATGCTCTCATGCTGATCTCGTAATTCCATCGCACGATCGGGATCGCACTTCAAATTTATCCGAGCCGGGAATTCATCTGGGATGGCGAGCGCGAACATTTTTCCCGCGACCTTGTAAACGAGGACATCAGGGCCAAACGGTGTGGTCTCCTCCACCTGAGGCAACGAGAGGCAGTGGGCGCAGACATCGGCAAGATCCATGGCATTGATAAAACAGGATCGGGTGGTGGGAGTCAAGTTTGAGAGAGAGTACACAGGACTCCTTTTGGTAGCGCGTTACGCCCATGGCATTTAAATTCGTTTGGAAAAACTTGATAATTCCCGCATGAGAGGCTGGAATAATAAATGCTGCCGTCACAGATAGCCTGCCGATGAACAAATGCCCTTACCATGAAACCTGTCCCCCTTCCGTTCCTTCGCCATTCCATCCTCACCTGCTGCAGTGTTGCGGTCCTCTCCTCGTGTGGCCAGGGCGATAAGACGCCTGCTCCGTCCGGTTCCGAGGCTGCGACGCCTTCGGAACGCACCTCCGGGAGTAAACCGGACGCACCCGCAGAAAAATCCGCCGGGAAAACGACCGCCACGGCGGCGGTGATCGAGCCCAAGCTGGTCGACCTGCGGACCATCGCGCTAACCGAAGGCACCGAAACACCCGGGGAGCGCACCTTAGCGAATCTTGTGTACAATACCAAGGGCGACACCAAGTCCGTCTTTCAGTTCTACCAGAAACAGTTTCTAGATCTCGGATGGAAGGAAGTCGCGGGTTCCTCGGTCACCGAGGCCTCGGCGAGCGGGCTGTTTTACGGTGCCGGCTATCACATCTCCATTGCGGCTTATCCCGTGGGCACACCCGGCTCTGTCGATGTGATGCTGCATAACCATGGCAACATGGATCTCAGAAAATTGCCCCTGCCTCCCGGCACGAAGCCGATCTACTCCAGTGCCATTACCGTGATGCAATCCACCGAGGCCCCGGTCGCAGAGACCATCGAGGCCTGCAAGAAGCTTCTGGCGGATGCAGGCTGGGAATGGCATGGCAGCACCGATGCCACCTTCTATGTCAAACAGGGCATGAATCGTGTCACTGTCATGGTCTCCTCCGCTCCGGCCGAGGGCGGCAAGACGATGATCAACTACATGGGGGAACTGATGTCCGCCGATCTTCCTGTGCCACCCGATGCGCTGGGAGTGCAGTATGTGGACACGCTCCGTCGCGTCATGTTCGAAACGGCCGGTCCGGGAGAAGCCGTCTTTGCCTACTACAAACCGGCGCTGGCCAAATCCGGATGGAAACCGAATCGCGACGAGTCTTATAACATCGACAACAAGGACGAAATGGTCTTCCGCAACGGCGAC
>VFKY01000121.1 GCA_009885275.1 Verrucomicrobiota bacterium
GTCCTGATTTCCGAACGCTGCTCATGATGGCAAAGTTGAAGAAACGGAATGCCGAGACCCTGTTTGGAGGGATCGCTGATGAGTTGAAGAAAGACGGTATCGAACTGTTGCCGGCGACGACTTTTTTAGAAGATTTTATGCCCGGTGCAGGGCATGTGGCGGGACCGAATCCCAAGAAGCGCCGCTGGGAAGATGCTCAATACGGTTTCAGCATTGCCAAAGCCTCAAGCAAACTCGACATTGGTCAAACCGTCGTCGTCAAGAAAGGCACGGTTTTGGCGGTGGAAGCTTTTGAAGGCACCAACGAAGCGATCAAGCGCGGCGGAGCTTTAGGCAAAGGCGAGGCGACGATGGTGAAAGTCAGCAAGCCGAATCAGGACATGCGCTTCGATGTTCCCGTCGTCGGACCGGATACCATCACCACCGCGGCCGGAGCCGGAGTCGATGTTATTGCTATCGAGGCCGGTATGACACTCATCCTCGACCAGGCTGAAGTGTTTCGTCGTTGCGTGGAGATGAGGGTGAGCCTGCTGGCGTTGACGGAGTAGTGACGGCATCCTGCCGTCATCATAGGAATGAAAAATATGACGGCAGGATGCCATCACTACTGCGTATGATAAGGCTTGGGACAAGCCTTCAACTTTCACACCGCGCTGCGGCACTGATTCAACAGCCCATCAAGATATCCCGTGATTAAATGCAGTGAGTCTTTGTATTCCGACTTTGCCATGGAAAGCCAGGGAAGTCCTCGCCTTGTAACATTTACAAGTCAATAGATGTAACATATTTAGTAACTTCGTGAGACGTCGAGGCGGCTGACTCGGGGGATGGGATAACTATCTGACAATAGACTCTAGATCTCCAGTGGTGGAGCGACAAAGGGGTTGCCGATTGATGGCGCAAGCGATAGAGTACATTCATGAGCACCATCGCAAAAAAGATCGTTGTGGATGAGCGCGGGCATCCGCTGGAGGTCATCATCGCGTGGGACGTCTATCAAGACCTTGCTGAGCGCATGGGTTGGGATTTGAGCGAGCCGGAAGTGGCTGACCTTAAGGAAGCCATGGCGGCTTGGAAAAGCGGCAAACGCGACGCGTTTGTGTCGCTTTCAGATTTAAAGTGATATGGCTGGGATCGTCGTTCACAAGCAGCGGCCAAATACTTGAAGCGCATGGACGGGCGCATCAAGGCGCAACTCATCACCAAGCTTGAAGCTCTGGCGGAGAATCCCGAGAGCGCCCCAAATGTGAAGCCCATGGAGGGGGAGTTTGCCGGGTATTTCCGTCTTCGGCATGGCGATTTGCGCGTGATTTACCACTGGGACAAGGAAGCTGACACCATCGTCATCTCCGTAATTGGGGCGCGAGGCGACATCTATAAATGAGCGCTTCCCAAGCGGTAAGTGTCACGCCGAGTGAAAAACTGTGAAGTGAATCCATGTGTGTCGTGGCCTGCGGGCTATGACGGAGTAGTGACGGCATCCTGCCGTCATCATAGGAATGGAAAATATGACGGCAGGATGCCATCACTACCGCGTATGATAAGGCTTGGGACAAGCCTTCAACTTTTAAACTGCGCTGCGACACTGATCCAACAGCCCATCGAGGTAGCCTGTAATAGAGTGCAGTGCGTCTTTGTATTCCGACTCTACGAGCCCGACAAGGCTACCTCTTGCTTCTTCGACCATGTTCTTGGCGGTTTTGACGGCACGTTCGATGGCGCCTTCATAGTCGGCAATTCCAGCGAGGATGGTGGTGTCCATCGGTTCCCCCTTTAGCACCATGCGATGAAGCTTGGTACGTTGAATTTCGGTGGAATCACGAAGCAAAAAAAGAATAGGCAGGGTGAACTTTCCTTTGGCAAGATCGGTACCGAGTGTTTTACCAATGGCTTTTTCATCACCCACGAGATCAATGCAGTCGTCGTAGATTTGATAAGCGGTCCCAAGCTTGTTGCCATAGTTGAGCATCGCTGCGGTAATGGCGTCGCTTTGATGATTGAGCACCGATCCCAGTTCGGTGGCTGCGGCAAAAAGAGCGGCGGTTTTCATCTCGATGATACGGAAGTAATCTTCGAGGGAGAGATTGAAATCAAAGCGGCGTTGAGTCTGGAGGATTTCTCCACAGGCGACATCACGAGAAGCTTTGGCAATTCGACGACATATACTGGAGTCTTCGAATTCAGTGGCCAGCTCCAGAGCGTAGGCAAACATACTGTCACCGAGAAGGACGCTAAGCGCGCTTCCCCATTTTGCGGCGGCGGTCGGCATTTCGCGCCGGATCGTTGCTCCGTCCATGATGTCGTCATGAACGAGAGAGGCGATATGTACCATTTCGAGAATGACGGAAAGACGGCGATGGTCTTCCGTTACTCCTCCGGTGGCTCCCCCTGTCAGTACTGCCAGAGCCGGACGGATGCGCTTACCAGAGGTTTTGCAGACATAGGCGACATAGCCTTCTACGCTAGGGTCAAACGTGCGGGCCTGTTCTTGTAGCAACAATTCAATGCGATCAATCTCGGGTTTGACGAGGTCAAAAGGGAACGCCGGTTTGGGTTTCAATAAGGATGGCAGCTTCATGTCCGGCGTAGATTGTGAAATATTTCACAAGGAGCGCGATTGAGGCTCCAAGTCAAGATTCTGTGACGAGAACTTTGCATAAGGGAATACGTCTTAGCGCGATATTCCGATGTCGTAATTTGTACGTTTCCTGACATTACCAACACTCCCGACAGCGGAGACAGACTGCCATAGGCAGCCCGAAGGGAGAGCGCAGCGAGTCAATGTCGAGCTGCCATTGCCTGATGGCACCGTCTCGGTAGCTTGTTAGCTGCATGACCAAACCTTACACTCTTGCCAACTATGCCTGGCTCTCCATTGCGGCTGCGGTGGCTACGCTATGCCTTAAGATGTTGGCCTGGTGGCTGACGGGTTCTGTGGGCTTGATGTCTGATGCCATGGAGTCGCTGGTGAATCTTGTGGCCGCGGTGATTACCTTGTTATCCGTGTCTGTGTCAGTATTACCTGCTGATGATGAACATGCCTATGGCCATACTAAGGTGGAATACTTTGCCAGTGGGTTAGAGGGAGGATTGATCTTGTTGGCAGCCACCGGCATTGGCTGGAATGCGCTCGATCGCTTGATGCATCCTCAAATACTGGAGACCATTAGCTTGGGCTTGCTGATCTCTGTCCTAGCATCGGTGATAAATTTAGTGGTAGGGCGTGCTTTGATGCGTGTAGGAAAAAGCAGGCATTCAGTGGCTTTGCTTGCCGATGGTCAGCATCTCATGACGGATGTCTGGACATCGGTAGCGGTGGTCATCGCCGTGGCCATGGTTGGATTCACGGGCTGGCAATGGCTTGATCCCGTGATCGGGATTCTCTTAGCGGGTCACATCATTGGCATGGGGGTGCGTCTTGTCAGAGAATCTTTGATGGGGCTGATGGATACGGGATTGCCTCCCGAAGAAATGCGGACCATCAAAGAACTGTTGGAAGGATATGCGGCACGAGGAATGCAATATCATGCTTTAAGAACCAGACAGGCTGGTGCATGGCGGTTTATGTCGGTTCATCTCCTTATGCCAGGAGAGTGGACCATTGCTCGTGGTCATGAAATAGCCGACCAGATCGAAGAGGAAATTCGCACTAAAGTGCTCCGTCTCAATGTGTTGACCCATCTGGAACCCTTGGAAGACCCTGCCTCTTGGGATGATGTGGAACTGGAGCGCAAAACGCCCCCTAAAAAATAAAACCGCCCTGCCGGAGCAAGCTCAACAGCAGAGCGGTTTAGGATTCCCACGTTGTGCCGTTTCAGAGGCTGGCTGCCGTTCCATAGGGGCGACAGGGTGGAGGCATGCGGTAAGGTGCGCTGCCTTCCAGTGAAGGCGTGGCATTGCACCAAATGCAAAAACCCCCGGATGCTATCAATTATCGGTTCGGGCCATGTGCGACTGCAACAACGAGCACTGCAGGAAAGGGGATTCCGCTTTCGGAAAATGGATGTGTCAAAGATCGAAAATTCTTACCTGATCGTAGCTGGGAGCGAGCCAACGAGAGCTTTGAGCACGCGCTGATGAACTACCTCTACTTCATTCGTTTCGAGTGTGCGATCAGATGCACGATACGTCAAGCTCCATGCCACGGACTTCTTGTCACTTGACAATTTTTGTCCCGTTGGATCCGAGTAAACATCAAAGACGACCGCATCGGTTAGCAGGGGTTCTTTTTGAGCGGTGAAGAAGGCTGCGATTTTTGAACTTGGTAGGTCAGTGGGCACTTCCAGGGCGACATCGCGAGTGATGCTGGGAAAGCGTTGTAGTTCTGTGAACTTAGCCAGGCCTTGAGCCCCTTGTTGCAGGGCATTGAGTGTAAGCTCAGCCACATAAATGGGATGGCGCGCATTGATCTCTCTCGCTCGAGCTGGCGCTACTTGGGCAATCCAACCGAGGGTTTTACTGCCACGTTTTACTTCTGCGCTGAGCAACCAGTCCTCTAGCGGTTTGGGGGTGATTTCTAGAGTCTGCCCCGCCATGCCCGGCAGTGATTCCAGAATGCCACGCAAATGAAACACATCCATGACAGGACTTTCCTTTTGATGCCAACTTGAATTGATGGCCGGACCACTCAGAAGGAAAGCGATACGCTCTTCTTCACGGCTGCCTCCATTGGGAATGGAGAGGAAGACGCGACCAATTTCAAAGAAACACAGTTTTTGCAATCCCTGACGAATGTTCAGAGCGGCTGTTGCGATCAATCCAGGTACGATGCTGGGCCGAAGAACGGTGTGGTCTTCACTCAGAGGATTTTTTAAAGCGATGGCTTTTTCTATCGTCACTCGTTGACCGAGGACATGGGAAAGTTGCGCCGTGGAAATGAGCCTTAATGTTTGAGCTTCAAACCAGCCGCGATGCACCATGGCATGACGTAGGTTCATGGCGAAGTCATAAGCGCGATCGGTGCTTTGGCTCGGGGTGAAAACTCCAGTGGTGCGGGAGGGAATGCGTTCCAGTCCGATGACTCTGGCGATTTCTTCGACCAGATCGACGGAGCGTTGCAGGTCGAGACGATGGCTCGGAATGTGCCAGAGCGATTTGTCATCACTGGAGGAAATTTTTTTCAGCCCCAGAGAACTGAGCACGCCATGCATTTCAGCACTCGATAGATCAGGATTGCCAATCAGTTTGCGCGCGCGCACCTCATCAAATTCCACATCCTGCACCAGCACAGGTGCGGTTCCCGCAACGATGACTTCATCAGCGGCTTCGCCTCCGGCGATTTCAAGGATGAGTTTGGTGGCCAACTCGGAAGCATTAAGCACTTGTTGGGGATCGACACCGCGCTCGAAACGATAACTGGAGTCGCTGCTTAAAATAAGGCGACGCGCGGTGCGACGCACATGGCTGGGAGTGAAGTAAGCAGACTCAAGGAGGATCGTAGTTGTGGTATCGGTCACGCCACTAGTTGACCCTCCCATGACTCCGGCAATGGCGAGAGCTTGAGTGGTGTCTGCGATTACGAGATCGTCCGTAGTAAGGGCGTAAGTTGCTTCATCCAGCGCGATAATGGTTTCGTCAGCCATGGCGTGACGCACGACGATGCCGCTTTGGAGTTTTTCCGCATCAAAGGCGTGGAGCGGTTGCCCCATCTCCATGAGGACGAAGTTCGTGATATCCACGATGTTGTTGATCGGGCGCAGGCCGACACTTTGAAGCCGACTCTGTAACCATTCAGGGCTTGGTGCGACACGGACATTCTTGATGGTGCGGACCGTATAGAGCGGACAGCTCTCTGGAGCGGACAACAGAACTTGGTTTGCTGCCGCTTTTGTTATTTTTGTCGTAGCGCTGGCTGTGGTCTTGATCAATGCATTGCCGGTCAATGCCGCAAGCTCACGCGCCAGTCCAGCATGACTCAAAAGGTCAGAGCGGTTTGGAGTGATCTCCAGATCAAAAATGACATCGGGTTGCACCACATCACGAAAGAGTTTTCCGACAGGCAGACTTGGATCAAGAATAAGGAGGCCACCGTGATCATCACCAATACCGAGTTCACGGCCACTGCACATCATGCCGTTCGATTCAACATCGCGGAGTTTGCCTTCTTTGATTTCGATACCGCCTGGCAAAGAAGCGCCTGGAAGTGCCAGCGGAATTTTGTCGCCTACTTTGTAGTTTTTGGCTCCACAGACAATCTGGCGCGGGGTGCCACTGCCATCATCAACCTGACAAACGCTGAGGCGATCGGCTTTTGGATGCGGCACCGATTCAAGGATTTGGGCGACCACGATTTTATCGGAGTCCACTCCCAGCACTTCAATACCTTCTACCTCAATGCCAGCGAAGGTGAGAAGATTACGCATTTTATCGACCGTGGTTCCAGAGAGATCGAGATGTGTTTTAAGCCAGGATAGGGAAGTTTTCATGATGCTTTGGACAGGATTAACAGGATTATAAGGATTTTTCAGGAAGGCAGATCCACTGTGATGGCGGGGCGAGGTTTGCGGTATTTGCGCTTAAAGTCGAGGCTGACAGCTCCGAAGTTGATCAGTAGGCCGGTCTCTACGCCTGTGGCGTTGAGATAATTGACGAGTTGGACTTCGTGGGCGGGATTGATTTTTTCTACAGATTTTAATTCAAGTATAAGACGTTTCTCTATGAGCACATCAGCGCAAAAGTCTCCGACTTTGGTTTTGCGATAGTACACGGCTATAGGCTCCTCGGTAGCGTACGCGATGTTTTCGTGTGTCAGTTCAAAACAAAGTGCATTCTGATAAACGCTCTCAAGAAACCCGGGGCCAAGTTCACGATGAACCCGCATGGCACAACCAATTACAAGCCCAGTAAGTTCATCGTTGATGCTCATATCCGAATCCTTAAAATCCCGTTAATCCTGTCTAAAATTGCCCCAAAAACCGCACGTCATTTTCAATCAGATGTCGTATGTCGGTGATGCTATGCAGGATCATAGCAAGGCGATCAATGCCCATGCCGAAGGCGAACCCCGTGACTTCATCAGGATTGAATAAAGCATCTCCACGCTGCTGAGAGATGGCTTGGAACACGGCGGGATCGACCATGCCGCAGCCGGCGATTTCGATCCAACGCGCTTCTTGTCCCTTGGCTTCAAGTTTCACATCGATTTCAAAACTAGGCTCGGTAAACGGAAAGAAGTGGGGACGAAATCGCACTTGAGTCTGTGCCCCAAGCATTTCTTGGAAGAAGTATTCGAGAGTGCCCTTGAGATCGGCAAGACTGACATCCCTATCGACATAGAGGCATTCGAGTTGGTTAAAAACACTGAGGTGTGTGGCGTCAATTTCATCGCGTCGATAGGCGGCACCCGGAGCAATGATGCGAACAGGCAATGATTTTACGGATTCCATGGTCCGGACTTGCACTGATGAAGTGTGGGTGCGGAGCAGGCGACCGTCAGGCAGGTAAAAGGTATCTTTTTCATTTCTTGCTGGATGATCAGCAGGAGTATTCAACGCATCAAAACAATGCCACTCGGTCTCGATTTCAGGGCCATCAGCCAATGCAAAACCCATGCGGCGCAGTGTTTGAATAGCGCGATCGCGAATACGGGTCAATGGATGCAAGGCTCCGCTTGTGCTGGGGCGACCGGGGAGGGTGACGTCGATACCAGTCACTGATTCAGCATCCTTGGCGGATTGTAGGCCCAAAAGTTTTTCCTCAATGCTTACCGTTAATGTGGTGCGCACCTCATTAAGTTTTGCTCCTACCGCAGGCTTCAGATCAGGGGGTACATCACGCATGCCTGCTGCTATGGTGGTGACGGAACCTTTTTTTCCGAGGTAAGCAACGCGGAAAGATTCCAATCCCGCTTCATCGATGATGGATGAGAGGGCGGCGAGGCCCTCTGTTTGGAGGAGATCAAGTTGGGTGAGCATGGATTAGTTCTGTGTTAAGGAAGATTCAGGAACGAAAAAAGCTGAGGCGTATGCGGCCCCAGCTTTTGGTTGGATTGGTAAAGTAATTGGACGTGTTTTAGAAACACGTACCGCTTAGGCTGCGGCCTTCTTTTCCAGGGCTTGTTTAGCTTGCTGTATAAGGGCTTGAAAAGCAGCTTCGTCCTTGATGGCAATATCGGAAAGAACTTTGCGATCCATTTCGATACCGGCAGCTTTTAAGCCTTCGATAAATCGACTGTAGCTCAGTCCTTGTGCACGGGTTGCGGCATTGATACGGGCGATCCAGAGTTTGCGGAACTCACGCTTGCGCACCTTGCGGTCACGGTAAGCATAAGTCATCGCCTTACGGACTGCATCCTTGGCATAACGGAAAAGTTTCGAGCGGAAACCGCGGAAACCTTTGGCTTTGGCCAGCGTGCGCTTGCGGCGCTTGCGACTGGCGGGAGAATTAGTGGCTCTAGGCATATTTCTTTATTCAGTGATCAAGCTGTTGTTTGGGTAGCGACGGTGGCCTCACTTGATCGAAGGCTCTCACGAAGAAAGCCAGGCCGGGGCGTCGTGCTGCATCAGCAGCGTGTGGAGATCAGACTTTCATCAGGACCAAGGCATGTTGGCCTTGACTGCTTTAACATCTGTTACATCCACGAGTACGGCTTTTCCGAGACTCCGTTTGCGTTTGCGATTTTTTGATTGCAGCAAATGGCGCTTGCCCTGCCGACGGCGGAGCACTTTACCACTTCCAGTAATCTTGAACCGTTTGGAAACGGATTTTCTCGTTTTGGAGATGCCTGGGTTTTTTGACATAGGGGTCGCGACCATACGGAGAAGTGATATCGGCGCAAGGGATTTTTGGTGGCAGCTTTTATCACGGGTGATTTTTTCTATTCTGGAAGGTCCGCCATAGGGCGAAGAAGAGCAAAAAGATCACTTTATTGTAAAATAGCGCTTTGCCGAATCGATCGTAAATGCTAATTGTTAAGATATATTAATTAATATGGTCGTTGTGTCCGCCGTCACTGCCAATTCTAAACCTGTGCGACAAAGCATCACAGGAAGAAAGGTCACGGCATCACCTAAAGAGCGACTCAACATCAAAGCTCTTTCATCTGGAGGTGGGGGCGAAGTTAAACTATCGAAGAAGGCCGAGGCGCGTCGGCTTCTAAATGAGGATCTAGCCTCACTCTCGTTGGGTGTTTTTCATGATCTCAACAACTTGATGGGCATCGTGATGACCAATCTTTCTGAAGCTGCACGTCAGGGATCAGTGCGTGACAAAATGGAGCTGCATGTGGATCAAGCCATGGCTGCGGCCCAGCAGGCGCGGAGCTTTATTACAGAGACGATGAGATTGGCGCATGACGTTCCCATTCAAAGAGAACTTGCGAACATGGCGAATGTTATTCGTGAGACAGCTCGTGTCAGTCAGAGCGGCAGTGGGATCCATTTGCATCTGCATATCCCTAAGAATTTGTGGTATTCCGTAGTCAATCCGACCCATATCAATCAAGTGCTCCAAAACCTCATTCTCAATGGCATTCAAGCCATGGAAAATAAAGGCTACATGGACGTCTTTGCTCGCAATGTTGTGATTGCTGACAAACATCGCGTCTTATTATCAGGCCCGCATGTCGAAGTGTTGGTTCGGGATCGTGGCTGCGGCATGGAAGCTGATCTTCTCCAGCTAATTTTTCGTGAACCCTTTAGTACAAAGCCAAACGGTAACGGCATTGGATTAACGACCTGCAAGCGCATCATCGCGCAGCATCAAGGGCATATCGAGATTGCATCAGCACCCGGACTTGGCACGGAGGTTACCTTTTGGCTTCCCGCCACCGTGAAGAGTGCCGCGAAAATACTACCTAAAAAAAAGCATGCGCTTAAGGTGGGCACAGGGACGGTATTAGTCGTGGACGATGAGGCGCACTTGCGAAAGCTCATGCTCACCGTGTTGAAACAGTGTGGCTATGACTTGCATGAGGTGGGCAGCGGAGAAGAAGCGGTGAGCCTCTACGAGCAGTTGTTGAAGGAGGACAAAAATCTCGTCGTCGTGATGGACCTGAGTCTCAAAGGCGAACTTTGCGGTGAGGCCACCTTGCATAAAATCAAAGCGCTCCATCCCGGAGCCAAAGTCATCGCCGCCAGCGGCGGGCTGGTCAGCGAATCACGCCAGAGCTATCTGAAAAAAGGCTTCGTAGACATTCTCCCGAAGCCCTTCATGCCTGCCGACATCGCTGATGTCGTGCACCGCACGCTAGGATAAGTGGCTACTTCTTGCCCTTCTTGCCGTCCTGTTTTGGCCAGCCGTCCCTCGGCCAATGTGCTTCAATCATGCCGTGCATTTCTGCTCGGGGTTGGGCATATTTCGGATCGTTAGCGAGGTTCTTCGTCTGAAACGGATCGTTGATCATGTCGTAAAGTTGAGCTCCGTTATCACCGTAGTTCCATTCGGTGTAGCGATACATGACAGTGCGGACAGACGTGCCGTGAACTGCGCCGCGTTCGACTTGAGTGAAGGCCGCTTCATGAACGGATAGGGCGGTGCCATCGAGCACCGGTTTGAGACTTTTGCCATCAAGATACTTCGGAGCTTCCAGACCGCAGAGGTCGGCGAGCGTCGGGTAAAGATCCA
>VFKY01000154.1 GCA_009885275.1 Verrucomicrobiota bacterium
ATGGAATCTGGCGGCACGCTCAGGTTTTCAACCGGAGTTACTCTAGCTCATCACGCATCTCTGCTGGCACTTGAGCAAAAGCCCGGTCGAGCGGGCGCACAACGACGATCTCGCCAAGCACACTTTCCTGTTCCACTTGAAGGAAGCCCAGCTTCATGAGCTCTAAGATGGCCATGAAGGTTACAATGACCTCACTTCGGCTTGTGGCGGCATCGAAGAGGCTTTCAAACTTCACCTGTGTCCCCGCAGCCACTACGGTGAGTAGATGGTCGATTTTGTCGCTTACGGTCCAGCGATCATCCACGATTTCGCGCAGGGTATGGACATCTTCGAAGCGTTTAAGAACTTTTTGAAAAGCACGAATCAGATCGAAGATGCCAACTTGTGGCATCCCATCGACGGGCGCAGTGAGGTCGGGCGTTTCTGGTTTAGCGGCAAAAAATTCCGCACCCTCCGTATCGCGCACATGAAGAAATTTTGCGGCATCCTTGAATTTTTTATATTCCACCAACTGGCGAATCAGTTCCCAACGTGGGTCATCCTCATCAGCATCCTCTTCGGGAGGTTGCACATTTTGAGGGAGCAGCGTGCGACTCTTGAGATACATCAAGTTGGCGGCCATGACAATGAACTCACTGGCGAGCTCAATGTTCAGCGTGCGAAAGGTGTCGATGTAAGTTAGATACTGGCTTGTGATACGCTCGATGGCGATGTCGTAGATATCGAGCTCATCCTTCTTGATAAGATAGAGAAGCAGATCGAGAGGGCCTTCGAAGATTTCCAGTTTAACTTTATAGTCGGTGTCAGTTTCCACCGTTGGAGATAGAACGTCTGGAGTCATGGCGCAAGTGTTGGCATCAGAGTTGAAGGACAAAGATAAAGAGACCATGCAAAATGTTTCGTTGTCCAAGAAAACATGAATGGGTTCATCATATAAAAACTGGAAAACCCCAAGCATAGAGAAGTTGCTTTCTCGCTCATGGCCACTAATCTCCGCCGCTTATGGCAAAACAGGCATTAGGTAAAGGACTCGGCGCACTTATCGGCAAATCTGCTGGGTCTGCGCCCACAGGTGGAAATGTCGTGCCAACTCCATTGCCATTGGAGCCGGGGGAAATGGTGAAGAAAGTTGCTCTTGATGAAGTAGCGCCAAGTCCACTTCAGCCTCGAAAGGAATTCGCTCCAGAGCAACTTTCAGAGTTGATGGACTCCATTCGCGAGCATGGGATCATTCAGCCGCTTATTGTGCGTATGGTGGCCGGTAAGTATGAACTCATCGCCGGTGAACGTCGCTGGCGTGCCAGCCGCGAGCTAGGGCTTAAAGAAGTGCCCGTGATTGTTCGTGTCGCGAGTGACAAGCATGTTCTCGAGATGGCGCTGATTGAAAATCTTCAGCGTGAGGGATTGAATCCCATCGAAGAAGCCCAAGCCTATGCTCGTTTGAGCAAGGATTTTAATTTGCGACAAGAGGACATTGCGCAACGGGTGGGAAAAAATCGTGCAACCGTGGCCAACGCCATTCGCCTTCTCGATTTGCCATTATCAGTCCAGCAATACTTGCGCGAAGGACGCTTGAGTACTGGTCATGCAAAGGTCCTGCTTGGATTAAAAAAAGTCACAGACATGGAAGCTGCCGCTGAGGTGCTGCTGGCCAAAGCGCTAACCGTCCGCGCTACTGAAAAGCTGGTTGACAGCATTTTACGTCCACCCGCCCCGAAACCTGAGTTGGCGGATCAAACTTCAGAAATGAAGATTGCGCTTAAAGCAATCGAGCAAAAACTTACCCGTCACTTTTCCACCGCCGTATTCGTGCATCATGGTGAGAAAAAAGGCCGCCTTGAGATTGAATACTACGGAGTGGATGACTTGAACCGTCTTCTGACTTCCATGGGGCTTGAGGATAACTAGCATAGGACTGCATAGCGGCATGAACCTGCGCACCACCAGCTCATTTTTACCGTGGCGTTTGGGGTTTACCCTCTGCCTTCTTTTGTTTGTTTGTTCATGTTCTAAGCCCGTAACAACTCGGGATGACACGGAAGCACGAGCTTTTTTGGAGCGTTATTTTTCCACTTGGTCAGCGCAGGACATGGATGGCTACGGTGCTTGCTTCCATCCGCAGGCAAGGATCACCTTCATCGCTGATCAAGGCGAGGCCATCAGTCAGGGCGTGACTGATTTTCTGCACAGTCAAAAAATGGCGCATCAACAAGCCGTGACACCCATGAAGGAACGTCCACTGGAAATGGCAATTCAAGGCGACAATAAAGTGCTGCAAGCCGCCGTAACCTGGGAGTTGAACAAGGGCACCATTCAGGAACGCGGTACCGATTTTTTCACCTTGAAGCGCGAAGGCGGTTCCTGGAAAATTATCAGCCTAGTTTTTTACGTAGAGTGACCATCTTAACCCAACAATTCGGCAGTAACTCAGGCTTGCAGCCTGAGCGTGTGACAGGTTTTCAACCTGTTCAGGGAATTCGACCTCGAGATGGAATCTCGTGGCACGGCTCAGGTTGGAATCCTGAGTTACATCCCTATCGGTTGATCCAACAGCTCAGAGGAGTGCGATTTCCTCTCACTAAGGCGTGGAGGTGGAGGTCTCGTCGTAATGCTTTCCGGTGATGTGTTGGAAGAGGTCACGCATGGCCGATGCATTGCGGATCGGGTGATTGATGTCTTCTCCCGGGCACCTCCAACCATTCATGAGATGGGTGGTGGGGCCAAAGAGGTCGATAGGCCCGCAAGCATAGAGTGTTCCCCCTGAGCTAAACTGCCTGGGCGGATTGCAAAGACGCAAAAGCAGGGATTCATGGTCGTTTTTTCGGAGGAGTTCGATGGCTCCTTCTTGGTCTTCTTTTGACTTCGTTGACGAGACCGCCGTTTGAATCCGTCCATAAGTCGTGTAGCGCGGAAGTTCCATCCCGATCATGATCAAGAACCCAATGGCTGCGGCTCCAAGTTGCATCGTAAGAGGTGATTTCAGGTTATTTAATGCTTTGCACCTTCTCCAGAGGCGGTTGGATCCGATCGCTAATCCTGCAAAACCAAAT
>VFKY01000262.1 GCA_009885275.1 Verrucomicrobiota bacterium
CGCTCACGGCATTCTTCAGTTTTAAATTCTCATATACCTGTAAAAATAGGGCATTGAATTCGTAACTTTTACCACCCAATAGGACGTTCACCAACTCATCTGTAACGTGGTCAGGAACCCGGCGCGAAAAACGTGTTTTTCTTACGGTAGCCATAGAATGCCATCTTAGCATAAAAGGATTGATTGCGCGAAGTTTATATTAAACTTTGTCGAAAAAGGTGTTTTATAAAGTCTTTTGCGGGTTCTTTAAATCAATCGGTCGCTATCTACTACACTAGAATAGATCCTATTTGCGATTAGTGAAGTTCCCAATGGCTTTGAGTTCACCTGTGTCGAGCTTCAAAGAGAAAACCTCTTCGCTAGCAGAGTATGGAGTGGTTTCAAATCGCTCCTGCAAATCCGCTGTAAAGTCATCTAGTACGGGAGCATTGGCTGGAAAGATATAGAGAGAGTTGCGGTCAGGTGCTACAAGCCAGATTTCTTTGCCGAAGATGCTTTCAAATATCTTCGATAACGACGGAGCGATCAGAAGACACGCATAGAGCGGTTCCTCCCCTCGATAAACGGCATACCGTATCCGGCCCGCCTCATCCTTCATAAACTCAGGTTGTATGCTCGAAAGTTTCTTGTCTGCAGCCTCCCGTGCTTTTTTCAAAAATGAGTCAATACTAATGCCTAGTTTGGCGAACTCTGCGGAAGAGTAGAGCTCAATGCCTGGCGATGTCGCGATCTGGCGTGCGGGGGTTAGAACTGTATGCAATGCATTTCCAATTGTCATCGATTGCTTGGTACGCATTGCTTTGGGCTCTGGAAGCAGGAGAAAGGCTTCGAGTTTTTTGGCTACCGTCGCATCTTCCGCCCACAAGTGGGCTGAAACGCTCATGATGAAATAAATGATCAGAAATCCTTTCACATATCCACATTGCCTGAGGCGGTCGCTCTCTTCAACTGCGAATACGCTTCATGCTTTTTCCTTGCGCAACGCTTCAGAGCGACCACATCCTAGATCATGATCGCGCAATTACGGGGACACTTGATCGAGGCACTGCCAAACCAGCTCATCGTGGATGTCCATGGTGTGGGTTATCAGTGTCATGTCCCACTTTCGACTTACGACAAACTCGCAGGGACCTCGGGTGAAGTGAAGCTGCTTACACATGTCCATATCACAGAGCGTGATCACACGCTTTTTGGCTTTGCTACCAGTGAGGAGCGTGATTTATTCCGTTTGCTCATCAATCGCGTCAGTGGAATTGGCCCAAAAATGGCGCTGGCAGTGCTCAGTGGTATGTCCGTGTCTGATTTCAAAGACAATGTCATTAGAAATGATCTTGCGGCACTTTCAAGAATCAGCGGTGTGGGCAAAAAAACAGCCGAACGTATTGTTTTGGAATTGAAAGACAAGGTGGGCATCGTTGACACATGGCAAGCAGCCAGCGCAAATGGCACTCTCGCTCCCGATCCAACACAGCGGGCGCAAACGGATGCCATACTCGCCCTCATCGCCTTAGGCTTCAAGCAAAGCGAAGCACAGAAAACGGTTCAAGAACTCGTTAAAAAGTCGGGCACAGATGCCGTCACCGCGGATCGATTGATCCGCGATGCCTTGCGTGGTGCCTGAAGTTAGAGGCCCGGGATTTCCCAGCCTTTGCGATAGCTGCGTTTTACGAAAGCAGTGGCTTCAGGCGAGTTGGTAAAGACTTGCTTAGCCGCATCCCATTGCAGATCTTGGTTTGGGAAGATGGAAGCGAGGCAACCCAGCAACACCGCTTCCGTCATGGGCCCGCTGTAGTCAAAATTGGCACTTGGCTTCTTGTCGCCGCCTTGCAGGCAGCAGTCTACATACTCGCCCCAGTGATCGCGCGGTTCCAATTTCGGATAAACGTATCCCTGAAATTTTGCTTTCGGATGTAGCGTTGGGGTACTTCCATGGGAGGACACCAGCACTCCATCGGTGCCGACGTAAATGCTGCCCTGTCCTGGCCAAGCGCCCTCAACTGATTTTACAATTTCTTCCGGCGGCATTTGATCGCCATCATACCATGTTACCTTGATCGTTTTTTCCGCAGTGAACTCAGTGCCGGGATAAATGTATTCTACTTTGCCGTTGATAGCCCAGTTCTCGGCATTCAGCGGAGCGGGCCCGAGGGACTTGACGCTGGTTGGCATGGTCAGCGCAAGCGCGCGATACCAGCCGCTGAACATGTGGCAGCCCATGTCGCCCAGTGTGCCGGTGCCAAAGTCGCGTCGTTTACGCCAGTTACCCGGATGATAGTAGCCATTGATGAAAGGACGCTCCGCTGAGACCCCGAGCCATTTGTTCCAGTCGAATTCAGCCGGCACCGCATCCGTTTTCTGCGGTACGGGCTCCATGTCGCCCCATTTTTTATTGGAGAAAGTATGCACTTCCTTCACTTTGCCGATGACGCCGTCTTGAATCATTTTTACTGCGAAACGCTCACTGAAAGCCGAAGAGATCTGAATGCCCATTTGGGTCATCACCCCTTTCTCTTTCGCTTTTTTCGTGACAGCTCGGCATTCCAGCAGATTTTGCGTCAGCGGCTTTTGACCGTAGACGTGCAAGCCGCGATCCAGCGCCGCCAATCCAATGGGGCCATGCATGTGATCGGGGACGGAAACGTTTACGCTGTCGATTTGTCCGGCCTCTTTTTCGAGCAATTCGCGCCAGTCCTGATAGCAGCGCACATTGGGCCATTGTTGTTTTACTTTGTCGAAGTTTTTCGTGTCCACATCGCAGACCGCTGCCAACTCCCACATCGGATGTTTTGAAAGAGAGGTCATATCAGCCCAAGACATGCCGCTCGCGCCAAAGGCTGCGTGACGCAGCTTTCCATTTGGCGAGGCTGCTCTCAACCCACGGGTTATAAAGGGAGCACTGATGAGTGCCGCAGCGCTCTGTTGGAGGAATCGACGACGAGAGGTAAAATCATTCATAAGTTGAGTATTGCGTTCCAAGTCTTCTCCTTGTTGCAACGAAAACAACTTTTTGCGTAAAAGGAGCTAATTTTAACGTAAAAGAAGCCTAATAATTAACAGCTTTTTTCACGGGAGCGTCCAAAGACGGAGTGCTGATGAGTTAAAGCCCTTAGCATCAAAGGATTTAAGAGTTAGCATTTAGACTTGGATGCCAAGGAGGTAGATCTATAAGGCGGTCGATTTATGATCTTTTACCCAAAATTGTTTTGACCAAGTTTAGTTTTAACGATCAAATTTAAACCAGAATTTTTATGAACTCAAAACTTCTCCTATTCGCGGTATTCCTCTCTATTCCGTTCACTACAGCGACCGCGAAATCCTTCCCTGAGAAGGATCCAGTGCTCAGTTATACAGCGCCAGAGAACTGGACATCCACCGTGGCCAAGAATGGCAATCTCGCCATCAACTCCCAGAATGAACGCGTTTCGGTGAACTTCGCGGAAGTTTCCACGGCTGCCAGCATGGAAGTGTTTGAGCAGATGCTACCCGCTATGGTGAAGATTTTTACAGATCCAGTGGAAGTAGAAAAACCCAAGGTGCATACCGAGGCCGGCTTAACAGGATTTACCGCCACTTATACTGGAAAGATCGAAGGTAATCCCGCCTTGATTATTTTCGTGCTTTTCGAGGGCGGCAAGAAACGTGCGGTTCTGGGTAATATGATTTTGGGTGATCCACAGACTCTCCCAAAAAAGGATGATGAGGCGTTCAAGGAATTTATGAACTCCTTGAAAGGCGCCAGCAAGTCTGCTGATAAAACTGCTGGTAAGATGCCTGTTAGTTCCTATCCCAGTAAGCGCCCAGTGCTCAGTTATGTGGTGCCGGGAAACTGGACAAGCGAAGTGGACAGCGAGGATGGTAGCATTTCGATCAATTCGGAAAATGAGAGGATTTCCGTAAACTTCACTGAGGCTCCAGCGACAGCAAACATGGAAGTGTTTGAGGAGATGTTGCCTGCAATGGTCGAGGATTTGGAAGATCATGTCGTGGCCAAGAAACCGGAAGAGCATACCGAAGACGGGCTGACGGGATACACCGCCACCTATGCCGGGAAGGTCGAAGGCAAACCGGTGGTCGCCATCTTTGTGCTTTTCAAGGCCGGTAAGGATCGCTCGATCTTGGGCAACATGATTTTAGCAGAGCCTGAGACACTTCCGAAGGAAGACAGTGAAGCGTTTGATGGCTTCATGAAGTCCTTGAAAGGGTATACAAAATAAAACGGCCTTTCGTTGCATGTTTAATCTCAAACGATGCCCACATCGGCATCGCTCATCGGCTCGACAGGATTAATACACTCACAGGATTAATAGGCGCAGATGGTAAGTAGGAATTTCAACACGCGTATTGAAGAGATGCTAATTATCTACGGCAAACATGATATGGCGACTGCGCGCTCTGCAGTGCCTTGTATTCTGCTTCGCGAATCGGGCGCATGAATGCCCTCGTCAAAAAGTGTGACTTAAGCATGAAGAAACAGAATGGATGGGATGTAAAGTGAGCGGTACCTGTGTCTGCATCTACTGTCTGTTTTCCATGCGAGTGGAGTATCAAGCGATGGCGGAAACGGGCGCATTGACTTGGGTTTTTCTTGATTTTACAAAGGATTCTGCTATACATGTGTTGTGTCTTTGAAAGAAGACGCAGCCGAGGTCAGCTCTCATTCCTGAGGGTTGACGCGGGGGAACCGAACTCCCAGCAGCCTTCCAAAAGCGGCTGGGACGGGGCGCACGAAGCGTGGCAACACGACTCGGGGTCACTTCCAAGACCTAGTCCGACAGCTAACCTCGTAGGCGAATTGGGAGGGCGATCCTCTGCCCCACCGAACGGTGGGGACCATGTTCGCCCCGTGAGAAATCGATTCACGGGAGCGTCTGCCTAGCGCAGCG
>VFKY01000057.1 GCA_009885275.1 Verrucomicrobiota bacterium
ACGAGGATTCACACTGGATCATCGTGGAAAGCATTTTAAGAAAGAAGACTTCGATAACTTCGATCTTATCATCGTGATGGATAAGGATAATTTACGGCAGGTGCAACTTCTTGATCCACATCGCGAATTCAAAAACAAAGTAAGGTTCTTTACGGAATTCTGCACTCAGCATCATCTAAACGAAGTGCCTGATCCCTATACCGGGAATGAGTCGGATTTTGAATATGTGCTCGATCTTATGGAAGACGGCTGCAACGAGCTGATACGTCGCATCAAGGACGGCACCCTGCTAAAAAGCAACTAAACTAAGCGTCCTCTAACTTGTTCTCTTCTGGATTTGCGCCCAGTTCCTCAATAAGTTCATCCCTGACACCATCGACACGCAGGGAAACTTTCACGCCATGCTTATGGGCGGCGACATTTACCAGTGATCGAATGGCACTGATGGTAAATCCATTTTTCCCAATCACTCGGCGTACATCGTCGGGTGCCAAATGAATTTTGTAGGAAATGGTCCCAGACTGAGTAGTGCCCACCACGATGCTGGCCTGATCAGGTTGCTCAATGAGACTCGCTACGACATACATCAAAAACTCACGCAGGGCTTCTGATGCATTCATAATAGAACTTCGTTACGTGCTTATAAAAAATCCCGCCACCACTTAACACAGCAGTAGCGGGAATGAGAGAAAAAACAAAGAGCCTGTTATAGCTCTGGGGGTCTACTAGACCTTAACTTGCTTGATCAAGCTGCGGACAGTCTCAGAAGGTTGTGCACCTTTGGATATCCAGGCATTGGTCTTATCAAGATCCAGAACAACGTTCTTACTTTCTTTGAGAGGATCGTAAGTACCCAGAATTTCAAGGAAACGACCATCACGGCGGAAACGCTGATCAGCGGCCACAATACGGTAAAACGGGCGATTTTTCGTGCCTTCGCGGCGGAGTCTAATAACAACCATGGGGTCTAAGGGATACGTTGAATTTGAAAAGGGTGGAGAGGATGCCAGTCTCGCTGAGAAAATCAAGCAGGAATTTCCTTTTCATCTTCCATCTCCTGATTATATTCACCCTTCGGACATCTAAAAAAGGAGAGGTGGTCGAGTGGTTTATGGCTGCAGTCTTGAAAACTGCCTTAGGGAAACCTAACGTGAGTTCGAATCTCACCCTCTCCGCCACTCTCATTATCAGTGAGTTATGATGGCAAGTCAGATTTAAATGACAAAACTATAATCGTCATTTTTTAATGGGCGCAACGCCAGCTTCAGGGATACGCTCTACTTTCCGTATTTCAAAATGATAAGGGTAAGGCTTCGCAATTGCATGCTGCAAGGTGACTAGCTCGTCATCCAGTCGCTGCGTTTTCTTCTCCAAGTCAGTGTTTTGCGGATGATTTGCGAGGAAGTGCGCTCGCACGAACCCACTCATCCAAACCTTGTCGCGAGCATCTACCAATTCCCTCACGGCGTTCGATTGCGCATCCCATGGACCACCTGGCTCCCAACCGTCTGCCGTCATCGAAAATATGTTCAATCCGTGAGCGAGCACTGCCGCGTTTACCTTGCCGAGTGAACGTCCCTCCGCGCGAATCTCGTACTCACCCGATGGCAGATTCTCGACGGTTAGCATATAACGGCTAATGCCTTCGGGGATGGGTATCCAGCGATAGGTAAAACCACTAAGAAAACCAAGGTTCAGGGGCAAGCCCTGGTCGAGCCGCGTAAAGTCGATGCCAGCGCTGTTTGGCTTGACATCCGAAATCGTGCATCCCTTTGCACTTGTTGCCACTTCATTTTTTGCATCCAGAACTACTGACGAAACATCCTCCGGCGCGCCAAGTCCTTTAAGCATGGCATAAGCCATCGCCAGATGTCCTAGTTCATTAAGATGAACACCATCCCCAACATGAAGGAGTGTATGTTTGGCCTTGTCCTTCTCAGCCGCATTCGCTTCGACAATGCGTCGCTGAATTTTTCTCATGCCGCGCTGGAGATCGATGGTTTCCGCACCGAGTGATTTGGCGAGTGCTAAACCTTCATCGGTCATATGCTGTAAAAATCCACTCTCGGCTTTATCCGGTGTCTCTGCCGTAATTGCTGGCGAACATATGATTGCGCGAATTTTCCTAGCCTTACATTGCTCGATAATATTGCGGATGCCATCAAGGTAACGCTGCTTATGCTCATCGTCGGCTTTCATCCCCCAACCGATATCATTAACTCCAAAAACAACAGTGACAACTGTCGGCCCTTTACTGAATACATCGCGCTCCAATCGGTCCACGCAACCCGAGGTTGTATCACCACCTTTGCCCGCATTCACGAAACGCACGTTACGTTCAGGAAAACGCATCAGTGTATAGTGTTCGACCGTTTTCGTGTAACCTCGCGCCGCTGTAATACTGTCGCCTAGAAAGGCAACGGTGTCACCGTCTCGAAGTACAAACTCTGCGCGACATGTGATAACATTGACTAGGAAGATTAGTAAAATAGGTAAACTACGAAGAACTTGAGTCATGGTGTATCAAAGTTGTTTAACATTAACTATACATTAGAGTAATTTTATGCTTACAAAGCTTATTTTTGGCACTCGAGACTTAGCAAGATGACTAACTCAAAGCCATGAAACACAGTGACCATACAGAAGCTGTAGTTGATACGATTCCGCTTTGATGACGCAAACCAATGATCACGCTACGATGCCCTTCACTACATTTCCTGCAATGCCAGTGAGACGCATATCGAGCCCTTGGACACGATACGTGAGCTTCTTGTGATCAAAGCCGAGGAGATGCAGTAGCGTCGCGTTGAGGTCATTCACATGCACCGGATCGGTAGCGACATTGAATCCGAGTTCGTCGGTCTCTCCATGCACATGACCGCGCTTGACGCCGCCACCTGCGAGCCAGAACGAGAAGCAGCGGTTGTGATGATCGCGACCATCATTACCTCCCTGCACCATGGGCGTGCGTCCAAATTCACCACCCCATACAACAAGGGTATCATCAAGTAAGCCACGTTGCTTCAAATCCTTTACCAACGCCGCGCTGGCCTGATCCGTATCCTTGGCGTTTGCTTTGACCCCATTCGTTAAATTGCCGTGTTGATCCCATGCTTCATGGAAGAGTTGAACAAACCGCACGCCGCGCTCTATCATACGACGCGCAAGGAGACAGTTCCGCGCGAAGCCAGGCTGCTTCACATCTTTAATGCCATACATATCCAGCACATGTTGAGGCTCACTGGTGAGATCAATCAAATCGGGCGCACTGTGCTGCAAACGATAAGCCATCTCGTAACTTTGAATACGGGCACTGATATCTGGATCACGAGTTTGCTCAAATGAAGCTTCATTAAGCTGGATCAACGTATCGAGTGAGACACGCTGCGTTTCCTCATCGTAACCTTTGGGGTTAGAGAGATAGAGCACGGGATCACCCGCACTTCTGAATGGCACGCCGCCATACATATTTTGAAGAAACCCAGGGCCATAATTGCTCGCGCCACCACTAGTGCCTTTCGCGCTGGTCAGCACAACATATCCGGGCAGATCTTCGCTCTCACTGCCAAGACCATAGAGCGTCCATGCACCAAAACTAGGTCGTCCAAAATTTTGGTTTCCGGTATTCATTAAAATCTGCGCTGGCGCATGATTCACTGCGTCCGTC
>VFKY01000021.1 GCA_009885275.1 Verrucomicrobiota bacterium
CATTTCTGGAAGGAACCGCAGGAACGCTTACGCTTGCAAGCAACATCAGTTTGCATCAGTTGACCCTTGGAGGAACCTCTGGGACTTACACGATCACTGGCAGCACCTTAATTTTTCCAAACGCGAACGGCAATGGGCAACAAGGAAGCATCTTTGTGTTATCGACGAATTCGGCTGTCATTGCCTCTGGCGTAAATCTGGGCACTTCTGGCAAAATATTTGGGCTTGATGTCGCGGACGGCACTGCGGAGAATGATTTGGTAATATCGGGTCAGATTACAGGAACCACTGCAATCACAAAAACTGGTGCAGGCAAAGCATTGTTTAGTAACAGCACCAATACTTACACGGGAGCAACGGTAGTAAGTGCGGGAACACTTCAAATTGATGGGGTGATTACCAGTGCGGTGACGGTCGATTCTGGCGGAACTCTCAGCGGTAGTGGCAGTGTCACCAAGGCGATTATCATCAACGGGGTGGGTGCCTTGCGACCAGGTAATAAAACGGATTCAGGTAGTGGCATTGGCACATTCACCCTTTCCGGTACGGGAGTTGATGGCAACTTAACCGTGGCTTCGACAGGGACGCTCGGGTTGCAGCTTGGTGCCAATGGCATCTCTTTTGCCAATCAATCTACGACATTTTACACCAGCCCGGGTGTTTTGAATGCACTTTATATCTCGTCAGCCATCGTGCCTGGAGCGAACGATCGTATCATCGTGGGTGGCACGCTGACATTGACGGGGGGAAGCATCATTGATGTGACGACCAGCGGCTACACACCTGCATTGGGAGATGCTTATGATTTGTTGGATTGGACCACGGCATTCACGTTAGGTGGTTTTACGGTTGGACCAGGTTCCAACATCAGAACAGGGGCTGATAATGCATCCTATGATCTCGATCTCCCTGACATTACCGCGGTGAACGCCGATTATCGCTGGGATGTGTCTCGCTTCGCTTCGAATGGCATTGTTGTCGTGGTGCCTGAGCCATCGCGGGCGATACTGCTTATGGCGGGACTAGCGGCCTGTCTTTTACGGAGACGGAGAGCGCACTTCCGAGTGTGCTAAGGCGTTAAGTCTCCTGTGAGGTTTAGCCACACCCCAGCATGCTTGGAAGCACGCTCTACCATGACCATCGGATTTAAAATCTTACTTGGCGTAGTCTGCAGGCTTTTTGCCTTTGATGAAGCTATTGAAGCCATAAAAGCTGGCTGCGTAATCGCCAATGATGTCCACGTTCGCTTTCGCGGGTACCTCGAGTCCGGTGAACAAATAGGCACCATTGATAATAACTCGACGTAGATCTTCGTTTTTGAGGTCGGAAGCGGAGGCCATCGTCGTGTTGAGCACTTTGTTGATCTTGCCGTTCTCGTTCTTGTTCTCACGGGTCCAGATCACCGGCATCATGGGACTGTTGATGCCTTGTTCCATTTTATCCGTAGATCTTTTCTTGGGGTAATCAGCAGCACCAGAGTCAGCAGTCATGCCTTTGAGCACTTGTCCACGCACGAGGATTTTGGCATCAGCCGGAGGATAGGCTTCATAGACATCCGTATCGCCAAAGATATTGGTAACACCGCGCATGATCGGATCACTTTTTGCAGCATCTTCCATGATACCCAAAGTGGCTTCGCTTTTGTGCTTGCCCCAGTGGCTCACCCATTGTTCGCCCAGTACATTTTTGCCAAACTTGTTGAAGCTTTCATAGGTGCCCTTCAGACCATTGAAAGCATGAGTGCTGGTGCGGAGACCGATGATGGGTTTTCCTGCGGCGATGTAATCCGCGAAGTGTTTCATTTGATCATCAGGCCAAGCGCGAAAGCGTAGGAGCGTGATGCAGAGGTCGGCATTGTCGAGAGCCTCCAGTCCAGGATTGTTGTTGGCGGTATTAGGATCAATGTCTCCCGTGGTGGGATTGATGGAGAAAATAACGGTGCAATCGAAACCATGAGTCTCGGCAAGCATCTTCGCCAGCATGGGCATGACTTCCTCAGAGCGGTATTCTTCATCGCCTGCGATCAAGACGATTTTTTTACCCTTACCCGGACCTTCCTTGCCTTTGAATTCAATTTGAGCAGACGCAAGGGAGGCGCTGAGGATGGCGAAAGCGGTGATAAGGAGAGTGGATAATTTCATAGAGAATAGGTAAGCAGATATCAGAGATACGGTGACTTGGGACAAATTTAATCACAGGGATGGTTGAGTCGCGTTCTTCATTATTTGATAAACGTATCAAGGGTTAGTTTTAGACAGGATTTCAGGATTACTAGAATGAAGAGAAAGCTCTGTTAAACGCCATTCGTGGCCAGATGTTTACTATCCAGTTAATCATGTAAATCCTGTCGAAAGTGATTGAAAGTCTTCTAGAGCATTTCCCCGTTGCATCACCCTCAAAAAAGGCGCAAAGCAGGGACTCACATATTTCTCACTTATGAGTATTTGGAATTACGCTAATCCCCAACTGAAAGACCTGGTTGCCTATGAACCGGGGAAACCCATTGAAGAGCTGGCTCGTGAACGCGGTCTCAAGCCGGAGGACATCATCAAGATGGCCTCTAATGAAAACCCTCTAGGTCCATCTCCCAAGGCTTTGGAGGCGATGCAGGCAGCTCTCGCCGAGTGTCATATCTATCCCGATGGCGGAGGCTATAAACTACGTCAGGCTATTGCGGACAAGTTCTCTGTTAAGATGAGTCAGGTCGTGTTGGGAAACGGTTCCAACGAAATTATCGAATTCATTGGTCACGCCTTTCTCAAGCCGGGTGATGAGGTCATCACGGCGGAACATGCCTTCGTGGTCTATAAATTGATGGCCACTCTTTTCGGTGCAACAACGATTGAAGTGCCTGATCCTGGTTATGTCCATGATCTCGATGCGATGTTGGCAGCCATCACCCCAAAGACGAAAGAGGTCTTCATTGCCAATCCGAACAATCCCACTGGAACGCTGGTCAACCAAGAGCAGATCGACCGATTCATGGACAAAGTGCCACCGCATGTCGTGGTGGTCTTTGATGAGGCCTATTATGAATTTCTCGATAATCCGCCTGATACCATGAAGTATGTTCGCGAGGGAAGGAATGTCATGCTGTTGCGCACGTTCTCGAAGATACAAGGCCTCGCTGGATTGCGTATTGGTTATGGGATCGGCAGTGAGGAAGTGGTCGGAGTCATTCAAAAGACAAGACAGCCTTTCAATGCCAACAGCATTGCGCAAGCGGGAGCGCTCGCTGGTTTGCTTGATGAAGAGCATCAGCGTAAAACTAAGCAAGTCACCGATGATGGACGCGCTTATTTGCAGAGTGAATTCGAAAAAATGGGACTCGAGTATGTACCGAGTTATGCCAATTTCGTGCTCGTGAAAGTTGGCGATGGCAATATCGTCTTCCAGAAGATGCTCGACAAGGGGATCATCCTGCGCGCGATGGCGGCCTACAAACTTCCTGAATGGGTGCGCATTTCTGTGGGCAGGATGGAGCAGAATATTCGCTGTATTGCGACCCTGAAGGAAGTGTTGGAGGGGAAGGAGTAAGTAGCTCGGGATTGCATCCTGAGGGTGCGACAGGTTTTCAACCTGTACGATGGGCGGAAAAACGGGATAGAATCCCGTTACACCCACAGGTTGGAAACCCGTGTTACGTAGCTCGGGATTGCATCCTGAGGGTGCGACAGGTTTTCAACCTGTTCATGGAGTTTGAAAAAACGAGATGGAATCTCGTTGCACGTCTCAGGTTTTTAAACCTGAGTTACCACTTTTCCCTTTGCCTCTTTCACTGATGACGGCAGGATGCCGTCACTACCACTTAAGACTTCTCCCTAAACCCATGTCCGACACTATCGCTGCTATTAGTACCGCCTTCGGTGAGGCGGCGATCTGTGTGCTGCGATTGTCTGGAGCTGAGTCTTTGACCATTGCGAACAAAATATTTCGTGGAAAATCTGCCGCGTTTAAACCTCGCGTGCAATACCACGGCAACATGGTGGATGAAACAGGCAGGGTAGTGGATTCGGTGTTGCTAACCTACTTCAAGGCACCCGCGAGTTACACGGGAGAAGACGTGGTGGAGATCACCGGACATGGGGGGATTTTGGTGACACGTCGGCTTCTTGAGATGTTGCTGAAGCGGGGGGCGAGGTCTGCGGAGCCGGGTGAGTTCACGCAGCGTGCTTTTTTGAATGGAAAAATGGATCTCACTCAAGCGGAAGCGGTGATGGATCTTATTCATGCCCAAAGTGAGCTCGCGTTGCAAGCGGCGACAGAGCAACTTGAAGGTCGTCTCGGACAAGAAGCCGAAGCGATGCGTGCTGAGTTGCTCGAACTGCTCGCACATCTGGAAGCCTACATTGATTTTCCCGAAGATGATATTGATCCTGAAACAGGCGCGGCCATGCGGTCGCGGATGGAGAATTTGGGGCAACGTCTAAAATCGTTGCTTGATACCGCAGAGCATGGACGCATTCTTCGCAGTGGCGCTCGCACCGTGATTTGTGGTGAGCCGAATGTTGGAAAATCATCGTTGCTCAATGTGCTCACGGGGTTTGAGCGAGCTATTGTCAGTCCAGTGGCAGGGACGACGCGGGACACCATTGAAGAAATGCTGCACATTCATGGGTTGCCTTTTCGTCTCGTGGACACTGCAGGACTGCGTGATTCCGATGATGATATTGAGCGAAGTGGGATGGCTCGTACCAGCAAGGAGCTTGCGAGTGCAGACGTGATTCTGGAAGTCGTGGATGCCAGCAAGGCGAAATCAGAATCTAATCGAGTAATGGTCAGCACAGGGCATCGTGGTCATTTGCTTATTTTGAATAAGAGTGACCTTGGGGTGCATCCGAGCTGGGAAGTGGAGCAAGGTATTCGTTTTTCATGCGAGGCACATGAAGGCATTGATGCCTTAAGAGCTGCGATGCGAGACGCGGTTTGGTCAGGTGCTGGCACTGGTAACAATCAACTCATTTCGATCAATGCTCGTCATCAATCGTGTTTTGAAAAAGCCGCGGACGCATTAAAAAAATCGATCACCGCAATGCAAGCAAAGGAAGCTCCGGAGTACGTGGCCTTTCATGTGCGTGAAGCATTGCATGCGGTGGGCGAGGTTACAGGTCGTGTCGATGTTGAAGAAGTTCTCGGGGTTATCTTCAGTCGTTTTTGTATTGGGAAGTAGTAATGGCGCGCAGTCACCGTGATGTGACGTTCTTGTTTCCTTAAACTTCACTTTCAATCTTGCCAAACTGTGTTCAGAGTGTGGGTTTAACCTCAATCGCCATTAGCGCACGTATCCCTCATCAATGAATAAAAAAGCACCTGCCTGGGCACTCGAAGATTCTGCCAAAACCTATGGCATTCGCGACTGGGGTAATGATTACTTCGATATTTCCGCCAAAGGCGAAGTGGTGGTCAAACTTCGCGATGGTAACAAAACCAAAGCGGTTAGCCTGCCTGATATTGTGCGTGGCATGAGGGAACGGGGCATGCAGCTTCCGGTGTTGATTCGTTTCGGTGACCTGCTTCGCTGGCGCATTGAAGAGTTGAATGAGGGGTTTGCATCTGCCATTCGTGAAGCCAACTACAAGGGCGTGTATCGTGGTGTTTATCCCATCAAGGTAAACCAGCAGCAGGAAGTCATTGAAGAAGTGACTCGCTATGGGAAAAAATATCACTATGGCTTGGAAGCTGGCAGCAAGCCGGAGTTGATCGCTGCCCTTGCCTACATGCAGGACCCGGAGGCCTATATCGTCTGCAATGGTTACAAGGATGAGGAGTTTATTGATCTCGCGCTTCACGCTCAAAAGATGGGGCTGCAAGTCATCTTGGTATTGGAGATGCCCAGCGAGTTGGATTTAATTTTAGAGCGATGCAAAAGACTAGGCGTTAAACCTTTGCTTGGTGTGCGTATTCGGTTGTCCACGGAGAGTGCCGGGCATTGGAGTGACAGTGGTGGTGATCAGAGTGTATTTGGATTGAACATCAGTCAGGTGATGCGCACGGTGGATGTGTTGCGCGAGAAGGGGATGCTCGATTGCCTTCAAATGTTGCATTATCATCAGGGATCTCAGATCCCCAGTATTCGTGCCATTCGTAATGCTGCGGTGGAAGCGGCGCGTGTTTATGTTGGGCTTGTACAAGAGGGCGCAAAAATGGGCATCCTCGATCTCGGCGGTGGCTTGGCCATCAGTTATGACGGCGTGAAGTCGTGCAACTCCAGCAGCAGCAGTGACTACGGCATGAAGGAATATTGCGCGGATGTCATCGAAGCCATTGGTGAAGTTGCTGATGAAGCAGGGATTCCCCATCCCAATATTATTTCCGAATCAGGTCGTGCGATCGTGGCATATTATTCGGTTTTGGTGATCAACATTCTCGATATCAACCGCTATGAAGCACAGGGGATCAAGAAGCTTCCCAAGAAGCCGCCGGCATTGCTCAAGAACATCTTTGACTTACGTGAACGCACCGTGGCTAATGGCGGCAGTCATAAGGGCGACCGGCTTCAGGAGATCTACAACGATGCGGTGTATTATCGCGATAAGATCCGTACCGAATTTGGTTCCGGAAAAATTTCTCTACGTCAGCGTTCGCAAGGGGAGGAGCTCTACTGGGAGATTCTCTCCTGGGTGGCGAAGCAGTCGGAGGATGGGGGATTCACCAGCGAGCAGATGGAGCGCCTCAACAGCGTGGTGACCGATTTCTATTACGGTAACTTCAGTGTCTTCCAATCGCTTCCTGACTTTTGGGCCATCGATCAACTCTTCCCGGTGATGCCGATTCACCGTCTCAAGGAAGCTCCGACACGCTCCGTGGTTTTAAGTGATATCACTTGTGACTGTGATGGAAAAATCGACCGCTTCATTCACGATCGGGAAATTAAATCCACGCTGCCTCTGCATGATATCAAGGTGGAGGATGAATACATGCTCGGTATATTTCTTGTTGGTGCTTATCAAGAAACGCTGGGAGATCTCCACAATTTATTAGGCGATACCAACGTCGTGAGTGTGAAGGTCGAGGGCGGCAAGCTCAAATACACTCGTGAACTTGAAGGAGATACTGTCGCGGAAGTTCTCAGTTACGTGGAGTATGACACCAAGGAAATGGCCCGTCGTTTCCGAGCTCTCGCGGAAGATGCGGTGGTTAAAAAACGTATTTCTCCGCAAGAGCGTTTTGCCATCATGGAGGCCTATGAAAATGGCTTGCGTGGGTACACCTATTTCGAATCTTAACTCATTTACTAATCGTTACATTCTATGTCTAAAGTTCTCATTATTGGAGCAGGCGGCGTTGGTCGGGTTGTCACTCACAAGTGCGCTCAATTGCCGGAAGTGTTCACTGAAATCATGCTTGCAAGTCGTACTAAATCAAAGTGTGACAGCATTGCCGCAGAACTAAAGCGGCCTATTCAAACTGCTGGAGTGGACGCTGATGATGTTCCGCAGTTGGTAAAGCTGTTGAAGGAGTTTAAGCCTGCGGTTGTGATCAATGTGGCGCTGCCGTATCAAGACCTCACCATCATGGATGCTTGCCTTGAAGCGGGGGTGCATTATATCGATACCGCCAACTACGAGCCCAAAGATGTCGCTAAATTTGAGTATCACTGGCAGTGGGCGTACCAGGATAAATTCAAGCAAGCAGGACTCACCGCTTTGCTCGGTTGTGGGTTTGATCCCGGGGTGACCAATGTCTATACCGCCTACGCCTTGAAGCATCACTTCAGCAAGATCGACACTCTCGATATCATTGACTGTAACGCAGGAGATCATGGCAAGGCTTTCGCTACCAACTTCAATCCTGAGATCAACCTTCGCGAAGTTACTGCGAACGGTCGTTATTGGGAAAACGGTGCTTGGGTCGAAACCAAGCCATTGGAGATCAAGCGCAGCTTTGACTTTCCCGACGGCATTGGCCCCAAAAACATCTATTGCCTCTATCACGAGGAACTTGAATCGCTGACTAAGCACATCCCGATGCGTCGCGCGCGCTTTTGGATGACTTTTGGCGACAACTATATCAAGCACATGGAAGTGCTCGTGAATGTTGGCATGACCCGCATCGATAAAGTGAAGCACCAAGGAGTGGATATTATTCCCATTGAGTTTCTTAAGACCTTGCTGCCTGAACCGGGCACGCTGGGTGCTGATACCAAAGGCAAGACCTGCATTGGCAACTGGATTGAAGGCACTGGCAAGGACGGTCAACCGTTGAGATACTACGTCTATAACATCAAGGATCACGAGGATTGCTATCGCGAAACGAATTCTCAGGGGGTTAGTTACACGACGGGTGTACCCGCGATGATTGCCGCCAAGCAACTGCTCACGAATACAGAGTATCGCCAGCCTGGAGTTTGGAATGTGGAGCAACTCAATCCAGATCCTTTCATGGCCGATCTCAATGAACATGGATTGCCTTGGATAGAGACTTGGCCTGCTGCGGCATTGCCAGGAGATTAAGGGCATGGATATTTCGACGCCATTTGTTTTTGCCACCTGTCGTGCTGGTTCTGAACCTGTCATGAAATGTGATGTGGCGTTACATCAGGGAAAGCTTTTAAGGCCGGCTTTCATGCGTCCTCAATTCATTACTTGGAAGAGTGATGAATTACTTGGTGGAAGTTATAATCTCGACTGCATCTACGCCAGAGTTTCCGGGCTTTCACTCGGCATGTGTCGCACGCATGAGGAAGTGTTACAGAAGCTCACACCGTTTTTAGGAACGACTTTTCATCTGCATGTGTTTCCGCGGGAAACACCGGAAGATGGGGTGACGATGGAAAAATGGGCAGACGTAGATCAAGTCCGTGAGCACTTGATGGTGCTCATGGATGCGCAGGGAATAAAAACTCAGCCGATGAACGCGCGGCCTAAAAATGGTGACTGGGTCATTGATGTGATGTTGGGGGAAAAGGACGAGCCGATTATGCTGGGGGCGCATCAGCATGCGCCTGGTCGCCATCCTATCGCTGGAGCTTTGCCTCGATTACAATTGCCTGAAGAAGCGCCTTCACGGGCCTGGTTGAAATTGGAGCAAGCCTTGGCCTTTTCGGGCTGGAGCGATGATACATTGAGTGGTCGATCTGTGGTCGAATTGGGGTGCGCTCCTGGAGGTGCAACGCTCGCTTTGTTACAGCATGGCATGAAAGTGATCGGTGTAGATACCGCGCCTATGGATGCCTTTGTCTTGGAGAATCCGCAGTTCAAGCATTTGAGAATGTCCGCAGGAGCCTTGTCTGAAAGTTTTCTACCTGACCGTGTCGACATGTTGGTTTCCGATATGAATCTAGCGCCACCTGTCGCCTTGCATTATCTCGACCGTATTCAAAAACGCGTCAGAGCGTCGCGCATGATTATCACGCTAAAAATGAATGATGAAGAGATGGAAGCCCGCATTCATGAATCGCTTAAACAACTGCGACGTTTCGCGCCTCATCCGATGCGCGTCACCCAATTGGCAGCTAACCGCCGCGAGATCTGTGTCGTTGCCGGAAGTTGAACTTTATTTATTTGAACATCGCCTCTGAAAAATCATGACGTCTTTTGATCCAAATATCGTTACCACACCGGCCTACGTCGTGGACTTATCCTTACTCAAGAAGAACCTTGAGCTTCTGGCCTATGTTCAAAAAGAGGCTGGCTGCAAAGTTCTTCTGGCCCTCAAAGGGTTTGCCATGTTTTCGACCTTTCCATTGGTGCGTCAGTACCTCAGTGGTTGTTGCGGCAGTGGTCTGAATGAAGCCTTGCTGGCTCATCATGAGTTCGGCAAAGAAGTGCATGTATATTCTCCCGGATTCAAGGAAGCGGAGATGCAGCAGATTTTACCTATTGCCTGTCACGTCTCTTTCAACTCTCTCCGCCAATGGCAGCAGTTTAAACCGATTCTGCAATCCACAAAAAATGCCCCTAGTCCCGGTCTTCGCGTGAATCCGGAATACTCGGAGGTGGAGGTGGCGCTTTACGATCCGTGCTCACCGGGGTGCCGTTTGGGTACTCGATCGGTCGAGCTCGAGGGAGCAGATCTTAGTGGGCTCGAAGGTTTGCATTTTCATGCACTCTGTGAACAAGGATCAGACACGTTGGAGCGAGTCGTAGAGGCGGTTGAGAAAAATTTCCCGACATTTCTTAAACAAGTAAGCTGGGTCAACATGGGTGGGGGACATCACATCACCAAGCCCGGCTACGATATTGAACGTCTCATTCGGGTGGTCAAAAGTTTTCAAGAACGCTACAACGTCGATGTTTATTTGGAGCCTGGAGAAGCGATCGGATTGAATACCGGCTATCTTGTGACCTCAGTGTTGGACATAGTAGGGACCGATGAAAAAACGGCCATTTTGGATATTTCAGCCACCTGCCACATGCCGGATGTCTTGGAGATGCCGTATCGTCCCCAGATCATCGGCGGTGGGTTACCCGGCGAACTGGCGCATTCCTACAAGCTAGGGGGGACCTCATGTTTGGCTGGTGATATGGTGGGCGAGTACTCATTCCCGGAACCTCTCCAGATCGGGCAGAAGCTTGTTTTCACGGATATGGCTCATTATACGATGGTCAAGACCACGACCTTCAATGGTGTTCCTCATCCCGATATTGATACCTTTGATCCTGAAACAGGTGAGTTGAAGGTGGTTCGCCGATTTGGTTATGAGGATTTTCGCAATCGTTTATCCTAGCACTTGCAAAATTACCATTGCGAGGTTTGGTAATTGCTGCCATTATCACAAGTATTCATTTTTCGTAGATGCATAACTTCTACTTAAGTAAGAATAAGTGTATTTTTTGAAAGCACTCAAGATCAAAAGCGTAACGTTAGAGATCATACTTCAGTCCTTCAGAATCATGAAAACATCACTAGTCCTCTCTTTGTTGTCTTTTTCGGCTATTTGTCTGCAAGCTGCCCCGGCTGATAAAGACAAGCTTCCTCCCATTCCTGCTGAAAAAGCAGGTCGTTATGGAGTTTACTCCTACGATGACGCTAAAAAGGAGGCCCTTAAGAAAAAGCAACCTATTGCATTCCTTATTCATGACGCGGAAGGAAGAGATTTGGAAGCTTCTGAAAAAGAGGCGGTCGTAGCTGCGTTCTGGGCCATGGAGAAGAATTCAACCGTGCTTTTGACTGGTTCACGACTTCTTGGCGAGGTTAAAACGAGATGCGGAGATGTTGTCCATTCGGCGATCGTCGCTGATAAAAGTTTGCCACGTCTTATTGTCATGGATCAAAATGCGACGGTCGTTCTCGGAAGTATGACTAAAGATCAGATTATGGGTACTGACGAGAAAACATTCAAAGCTTTTTCAAAGCAGATGGATGAAGCTAATAAAGATCCCTCCAAAGCAGTTGCTGCAGCACCGGCTGTGGCAC
>VFKY01000354.1 GCA_009885275.1 Verrucomicrobiota bacterium
AGGACCCCGGGTTTATTGCTGACAAACATACTCAACGTATGGACTTTCAACAAGTCAGGTTTGGGTACTGGTTTGTTGTCGAAGGTGGTGATGGTGCGGTCGGACATGGGGATAAGGGGTAAGAGAAGAAGGGGTAAGAGAAAAGAGAAAAGGGATAAGGGGAAAGAGAAAAGTGGCTAGGCACTTAGTTTCGTGATGAGTGCATTTAGCATGCGTTCTATTTCGTTACAGGATGATAGGATGTCTTTGGTTTTCGTATCAGGAAGAAAGAGAAGGTCATGGGATAATTCAATTTGGGTTTGAGCTTCGAATAAGGAGCCTCGGGCTATTTGGAGAAATCTGATGTAATCTTTGGTAGTTCCGCGTCCGCTGCCCTCTGCAATGTTTGAGGGAACTGACACGATTGACCGACGCAGTTGTTGTGTCAGTCCAAATTGCTCTTCTTTTGGGAATGTTTTGGATGATTCATAAACTTGCTTCACCAGCACCATTGCTTTTTGCCACACAATTAAATCTCGATAACTCTTGATGTCGCTCATTCACTTATCCCTTTTCTCTTATCCCTTACCCCTCGTTCTACGTACTCCCCACTGGTTTCTCCATTTTATGTTTCGGTGCTTCGGTGATCATGTCTTCCAAGGCGGCACCGGCTGGAATCATGGGGAAAACGTTTTCGTGCTTGATGCACTCGGCTTCAATGAGGCAGGGGCCGTCATTATAATCGAGAGCTTGTTGCAGGATGCGACCGACATCCGCAGGACGGCTGATGTGAAATCCCTTGATGCCATAAGCGCCTGCGAGCTTTACGAAATCAGGGTTGCCAATGAGGTCAACTCCGCTCTCGCGATTGTCGAAAAAGAGTTCCTGCCATTGGCGAACCATGCCGAGGTAGTGGTTATTGAGCACGACGATCTTAATGGGGAGTTTGAGAATGGCGGCGGTGGCCAGTTCAAAAAGGGTCATCTGGAATCCACCGTCACCACTGATAGAGATAACGATGTCGTTCGGGCATCCTAGTTGCGCGCCGATCGCGGCAGGGAAGCCGAAGCCCATCGTGCCTGCACCACCAGAGCTGAGCCATTTGAAACTCTTGTCGTTCTTGTAGAATTGTGCGGCCCACATTTGATGCTGGCCCACGTCCGTGGAGACGATGGCTTTACCTTCGGTGAGTTGATAGAGCTCATCAATCACCTGCTGCATCCGGAGTCCACCCTGTTTCTTATAGGCGAGAGGGAATTTCTTTTTGTAACCGTCAAGATGTTCGTTCCAACCTTCGGTAGGGAGTGTGTCTATTAAGGGAAGTAACTCACTCAATGAAGCTTTGGCATCGCCTTTGATAAAGACATCCGCCTTGATCATTTTATGGGCTTCCGCTTCATCGATGTCGAAGTGAACAATCGTGGCATTTCTACCGAACATGGCTGGTTTTCCAATGATCCGGTCATCAAACCGGGAACCGATGTTGATGATGCAGTCGCATTCACAGATGGCTTTATTCGCGTAGGCGGTGCCATGCATACCGATCATTCCAAGGCTGAGGCGGTGAGTTTCAGGGAATACGCCTTTACCAAGCAACGTCGAGGTCACTGGACAATTCAGAGTTTCCGCGAGCTGCATGAGCTCCTTGTCGGCACGAGCGATCATTGCACCTTGACCGGCGAGAATGACTGGGCGCTTGGACTGCATGATCAGTTTAGCCGCATCTTGGACAGATTTTTTATCAATCTTGAAATCGTTTTCCGGATGGTAACCAGGCAGATCCATGGGTTCGTCCATCGTGCCGGTGAAGGGGCCCTGACTCATGTCTTTTGGCACGTCGATCAACACGGGGCCTGGGCGGCCTGTCGTGGCAATATAGTAAGCCTCCCTCGCATAGCGGGGAAGGTCGTTGGTGTTTTTTACCAAGTAGCTGTGCTTCACTACGGGTGCGGTGATGTTGAAGGTGTCGGCCTCTTGGAAAGCGTCCTTACCCAGCATCCACGAAACCGTCTGTCCCGTGATGATGATCATGGGAATAGAGTCCATCATGGCGGTCATGATACCGCTGACTGTATTGCCAGCTCCTGGGCCTGAAGTTACGAGAACGGCGGCGGGCCTACCAGTGGCACGAGCATAACCGTCAGCCATATGAACAGCTCCCTGCTCATGGCGTACGAGCACGAATTTCATATTCGTCTTCACGGTTTCAAGAGCGTCAAAGATCGGTAATGCAGCTCCACCGGAATATCCGAAGACATACTCGATACCAAGTTTATCGAGTGTCTTAATCAGCGCTTGGGCGCCATCCATTTTTTCGGTGCTCATGATTTATTTCTTCTAAAGATTGAGTAATTTTCGATAAGATGGCGAATTTGTGGTGTGTGGCAACATTAAAATTGCTATTTTTTGTTCTACTTTGTACTTTTTTGAGTGATAAGTGCTAAAAAATTACTATTTTACACTCAAGTTCGATGTTTTGCTCTGATTGTGTGAGTGAATGTTTGCTAAATGCACCTTAACGCCTTGCATCTGGGCTTAATTAGCGACTAAAGTAGAATTCATGACCTCTTCCACCATGGCCGAAGTGTTGCGAGCCATTGCCCTGTTGCTTGAACTCAAAGGCGAAAACACCTTTAAGGTTCGCGCCTATATTAATGGTGCGGATATTGTAGAAAATTTCATGGGAGACATCGTGGCGGAAGCCGCGGCCAATAATTTGGGTGGAATCAAAGGTCTTGGGGAGGCTCTCCAACAAAAGCTTCATGAGCTAGCAACCACGAAACGCTTGGAATATTATGAAAAACTAAAAGCGGAGTTTCCTGAAGGTATTTTGGAATTGTTTGATGTGCAGGGACTTGGCCCCAAAAAAGTCAGATTGCTTTATGATGCGCTAGGGGTGGGTTCATTGGCGGATCTGAAGCGTGTTTGCGAAAATGGTGAAGCGGCAAATCTGCCGGGCTTTGGTGAAAAGACGGTTAGCAAGTTGCTGGAGTCGATAGAGTTCCACTCAAGTCATGCCAATGAATTTCGTCTTGATGCCGTAGCGCCACTGGTGGAGCACATTCTTGAAATGTTGCGGGACCATCCTAACATCACGCGAGTCAGTGTTGCCGGCAGTTATCGTCGTGGTAAGGAAACGGTGCATGATCTCGACTTTCTTGTGGCCACAAAAAAGCCGGAGCAAGTCATGGAGGATTTTGTGCAAATGCCGATGGTAAAGCGAGTGCTCAATCACGGTGAAACTAAATCTAGTGTGCTCGTGGAGAATGGAGTCCAGTGTGATCTCCGAGCTGTCACCAGTGCGCAATTTCCTTTTGCCCTGCAATACTTTACCGGAAGTAAGGAACACAATGTCGCTCTGCGTCAGCGTGCGCTCGATCGCGGCTGGTCACTTAATGAATATGCGATCACGCCCAATGAAGACGCGTTCGTTCCACCCGCAATCCATGATGAAGCAGACATTTATGCTGCGCTCGGATATGACTATATAGAGCCTGAATTGCGGGAAAATACGGGCGAGCTGAAAGCAGCAGAGCAGGGGGAGCTTCCCAAGCTCGTGGAATTAACCAACTTGCGGGGCGTATTTCATAATCACACTACGGCTAGTGACGGGAACA
>VFKY01000224.1 GCA_009885275.1 Verrucomicrobiota bacterium
ATCCATCGTCTCATGCCACTTCATCAAGTCGGACATGCGTCGCGTGGACCAGCCCCCATCCGGTTGCTGTTGTCGCCAAAGCATCGCAGTCGCTTCACCGCGCACTTCCTGTGACACAAGTTCAGGCATGAACGCCGCAAGTTGCAGTTTGAGTGCAAGCTCGTAGTCATTGTTTGATTTATGCTCGCGCAGAAATTTTTTCATCGACTCGACACGAGAAATCGTGTCCGCATCCTTGAGATTCGCCAACCAACCGGGGGCAGCGGTGACGGCGCGCGCAGCTTGCACGGTTAATTCGAAATGACTGGTGATGTATGGAATTTCGACCTGCTTGATGGTTCTAAAAAAACCTTCGCTTGTGAGGAGTTTCATGGTGTGCTGTAGAGATCGTTCTGTGGGTTCACTGAGTTTTCCCTCAACATATTTATCCCAGGCAGCCAATCCCGAGCTGCGCCACACGGACTGAATCGCGCCACCATCAGATTTACCTGCACCATTCGGCACCGACTCCACAAAGTCCTTCTGTACTTCCTCGCTCGGCTTACCGAGCAGCTCAGTCAAAGCCGAGCGCTCCACCATGTAAACGCCCGTGCTATGACAGGCGATACAGGATTTTTCACGCACCCAATGTTGCGCTCCGAGATCAAGATACTTTGCCGCAGCTTTGATGGTGTCTGGACCAAAGGCTTTCACTCGCGGTTCATCCGCCGTGGCCGCAGGAATTTCGATACCCTCAGATTTGTATTGAAACAACGGTTTGGGTTTAGCCTCCGGCGGTGGTGATTCCACAGCGCAAACGAAGTGCGCGGGAAACGACAAGAGGAACACGATAATATAACACTTCATGACAGATCAACCAACGGAGCAGAGGCACAGCATCTTTCCACTGCATGATTTTTGACCTCACCTCTATTCTAGTTCGCTTTCAAGATGGGCTTACCACTGAGTTTTTTTAACCACTAATAAACACTGATGTTCACTAATCATACAGAGCCTAACGTAAGTGTAAGCCCTCAAAGAGTGCAGTCCGTCAATCTCTCAGGCATTAGTGATCATGAGTGGTTAGCAGAGGTCGTTCATCTCAACTTGATCGCTAATTAGAATGAGTAGCAAGCGCGCGCGTGGCGAACTCCCTAACGGAA
>VFKY01000074.1 GCA_009885275.1 Verrucomicrobiota bacterium
GCACTCAGGATGACAAAGCAGAATTCACGCTCACCCAAGGCCTAGGCTATGTGCCTATTACCTTCACCGGTCTTAGCTCATCCCTAGGCTTCACTCTATTCGTCGATGAGAAACCATTGAATCAAAGCATCCATGGCAATGACTTCTGGCAAACCAACTACGATACCAAAACCAAGACGTGGAGCCAGACTTACAACATCCCAATGGATGGTGATAAAAAGCGTGTGGTGCGCTTTGCGCGACACCCCTGAACCGTGGTCATTTCGATTTTCTCTTCGCCAATCCCGCTCAATTTCTTTCGCACAACGCATCCGTTAGCGCCTTCAGCAAATCATCATATTTCTCGAAACCGGTAAACTGAGGAAATTGAGCTCGGATACTTTCAGGCGCATGGAAGAAGAAACCCTTGTCCGCTTCACTGAGCATGGTGGTGTCATTGAACGAGTCTCCCGCAGCAATCACCCGATAGTTCAACGACTTTAAAGCTGCGACCGCATGTTGTTTTTGATTGGACTGGCGCAAGCGATATCCAGTGATGCGACCATCCTCGGCAATCTCCAATCGATGACAAAGAATGGCAGGCCAACCAAGTTGTTTCATGAGTGGTTGAGCAAACTCTTCGAAAGTATCTGAGAGAATGATCACCTGAGTGCGAACACGCAGTTCATCGAGAAACTTTTTAGCGCCCTCCAGTGGTGCAAGCGTTCCAATGACTTCCTGAATGTCCGCAAGCCTAAGGCCATGTTGATCAAGTAATTTCAATCGCCCTTGCATCAGCACATCATAGTCAGGCACGTCGCGCGTGGTCAGACGGAGTTCTGAGATGCCTGTTTTCTCGGCAAAGGCTATCCATATCTCAGGCACCAGCACACCTTCGAGGTCGAGCGTTACGATCGTCTGTTTCATCTCTCTCCCTATCGCCATGAAGCGAACAGGGCAATCTTTTTCGCGCCCGATCAAATGTGACCAGCGTGGAATTCTCCGTCAGGAACGCGACTGTTATGAACTGGCTTCCGACAACATCATATCTTGGAAACTTACTTGCGATGAAATGAAGTGAGCTCATCCTATTGCTTGTCTAAAAACTACTTCACTCTATCGCTGATGCTTAAATCCATTGCCCTCCTATTTGTCACTGTGTCGCTCTCCTCGGCTGCGGACATTTCACTTTCTCTCTCAGGACCGATTAACACCCCACAAGCTGCCCGTGATGCTGCACGCGCTGCGCCAAAACCTGTGCGCATTGTGATCAGTGATGGCGTCTATCCTTTGACCGAAGGCCTCACCCTAGGCACAGAAGATTCGCAAGTAACTTGGGAAGCGGCACCGGACGCGAAGCCCGTATTCACGGGCGGCAAAGTCATTACCGGTTGGCAGAAAGTTAATCCCGGTCTTTGGAAAGTCAGTCTGCCTGAAGTAAAAGAGGGCAAGTGGTTCTTTGAGCAACTCTGGATCAATGGACAACGCGCCACTCGCGCGCGCACCCCTGATAAAGGCTTCTTCAATATCACAGGCGAAGTGAGCGCTAATGTGTTTCCTGATTTAACAAAGGACATAAACTTTCAGGCGTTCTCGGTGGCACCAGAACACTACGATATTTTCAAAGCCATCCCGCAAGAGCAACGCGATGACGCGCTCATCACCGTAACCCATGCCTGGGCAGTGGGACAGTGTCGCATCAAGGCACTCGATGACGGATCACAGGCGGTGCAAATCAAAGGCCGCTCAAGATACCCCTTCGTCGAATTCGAACCCGATCAGCGCTATTGGATGGAAAATTTTAGGGCTGCACTTGATGTTCCGGGTGAATGGTTTCTCGATAAGGCAAAAGGCGAGCTTTTCTACATGTCTCTACCGAATGAAGACATGACCAAAGTGGAAGTCATCGCACCAGTATCAAACTCTTTTCTTACGATCAAAGGCGCTAAAGATGTGTCATTCAAAGGGCTGCATTTTCGGCATTCCAACTATGCTTATCCAGCCGATGGATTGCACGACACTCAGGCCGCAACCACAAACGGCAGCGCCATCGAGATTGAAGACTCCAGTGGTATTCAATTCGAAAACTGCGAAATCGCCCATGTCGGTGAATACGGCATCTATTTCAAGAACGGCTGCGGGGACTCATCGGTGAAACATTGTCACCTCCATGACCTCGGCGGCGGCGGCGTCCGGATCGGCGATACGGCGCGCCCTGAAAAAGACCGCGTGAATCACCACATCGTCATTGATGACTGCATCATACAACATGGCGGACGGTTACACCCCAGCGCTTGCGGTGTTGTACTGACGCACACGCGTCAATGCGCCGTCACCCAATGCGACATTGGCGATCTCTATTACACCGGCGTTAGTGCAGGTTGGAATTGGGGTTACGGCGACACTTCCTCCCGCGAGACTCTGGTGGAGAACAACCATATTCATCACATCGGCTGGGCATATCTGAGCGACATGGGGGGCTTTTACGGACTCGGCACCTCACCTGGCACCATCGTTCGCGGCAATCACGTCCATCATATCGCCAGCCATCGCTACGGCGGCTGGGGCCTCTACACGGATGAAGGCAGTGCTGATGTCCTTATGGAAAACAACCTTGTGCATGACACTTGGAATGCAGGATTCCATCAGCACTATGGCTACTTCAACAAGGTGCAAAACAACATCTTTGCCTTTGGTCATACAGCACAAATTCAACGCAGTCGCAATGAGTCCCGCCTAACTTTCAACTACGAGAATAACATTGTCGTCTGGGATCCTGAATCGCCATTGCTTGATGGTGGTGAAGGCAATTGGAATTTTTTCAAAACTCCTGCGAGCGGCGATCCTAAAGATAGTCTCATCTTTCGGAAAAATCTTTACTGGCCTACCGATGGAAAAATTCCGGCACTACTCACAAAAACGCATTTCACGTGGGACGAATGGCGCAAGATGGGACGCGACAACGGCAGCCTTTTTGCAGACCCCATGTTCGAAGATATCACTAAGCGCGACTTCCGACTCAAGCCCGACAGTCCTGCAAGTAAGATCGGGTTCAAGCCTTGGGATCTCACCTTAGCTGGGGTGCGCAAGGCGAATCCCGCGTGGCGTGAACAGGCTCAGAGAGGTCATGATTATCCGAACTGGGAGGCGGATGCCAAACCATGGCCTGCCCCAGAATACAAAGTGGTGAATCAAACATTCGAAAACACTGGATTGGGTCTCATTGGCATCCGAAATGCCTCCTATAATCGCGAGAACAAAGGCGAAAGCATTGGTGTCAGCGATGAAGCCTCTTCACCCATTTCTATGGAAGGCGCGACGACGACTAAGCGCAGTTTGAAGGTGCAAGACGCTCCAGATCTCAAGCACAGCTACGACCCCGTGCTCGACATCTATTCGAGATGGGACGCAGGCACCTTTCACGTCTCTTTTGACATCATGGGTCAACCCGGCGCTGATTGGTTTTTCGAGATGCGAGTCAATGGTGGTGAGTTCGCTGCCGGTCCCTATATTCGATGCCAAAACGGCCAACTTGTAGCCAACAACGGTGAGACTATCGCGCTCGCGGCTATTGCACCCGGTGAATGGTGTCGCATCGCGATCATCGCCACCACAAGTAGCGGCAAATACGACATCATGCTCACACGTCAGGATGGCACCAAAAAGGAATTTAAAGACATCCCCTGCAAGCCTACTTGGAATGCCGCCAGTTACCTGTTGTTCAGTGCCCTCGGCACCACCAAGACCGCCTTCTATATCGATAATGTGAAGCTGGAAAAGGTGACAAAGTAAGAATGGTTGGATCTTTTTAAGTGCCACTTGCCTACCTGTGATCGCACACTCTTTCGCATTGAAATCTTGAGTCTTGGAGAAACCGCTTCCATCATTCCACATGCACGCTGACGGCCCCAAAAACCCACTTCACGGAATCACCCTCGAAAAGATGGTAACCACGTTGGTAGAGCATTATGGCTGGGAAGAGTTGGGAGAAATGATCCGCATCAACTCCTTCAATTCCAATCCGAGCATCAAATCCAGCCTAACTTTCCTCCGTAAAACTCCATGGGCACGAGACAAGATAGAGACTCTTTTTCTTTACGTGCAAAGGCAGACGAAGAGCGAATGAAGCATCGAAGCTCATCCCTCCGCCTTCATCCTTCATCCCTCATCCTTGAATGAGTTCAATGCCGGGATTGGTAAACCGGATGCGTTTTTGTTTGAAGAGTGCACCAACTGCCTGCTTAAACGCTTTTTTGCTCGCCCCGAAAGCGGCCCGTATGTCATCAGGTGAACTCCCGTCATCGAGTCGGATACGGCCGTCGCTGGCTTTGAGTTCCGCGAGAATTTGATCCTTCAGTTCCAGCACTCGTTGCTGACCGGAGGACTCGAGAGTGAGATCGATTTTTCCATCGGGCCGCATATCCGCGATGTAACCCTGCACTTTTGTGCCGGGTTCAAACAACTCCGTTTGCGCGGAGTGATAGAGGAGCCCCAGATACTTACCGTCCACAAGCGCAATATAACCGAGAGGTGTTTCACGCGTGATGATGAGATCCACGGGTTGGCCCTGCACATACTGCGGAGGCGGCGCGGTGAGATGTCTGCTCAATCGAGACGTGGCGTAAATGCGATCGGATCGAGGATCGAGATGGACATAGACCACGGCTGACTGACCAACTGCGACAGGATATTCCTGCTCGCGAAAGGGCAGGAGTAGATCCTTCTGCAAACCCCAATCAAGAAACGCTCCGATCTCGCGGTTCACTCCTGTGACACGCAGCACCGCAAGCGCCCCCACCATCGCCAATGGGGTTTCCGTCGTCGCCGTAAGTCGATCTTCGGAGTCGCGATAAACAAAAACCTCAAGCTCACTACCGGGCATGATACCTCGGGTAATATACTTTCGGGGAAGCAATATCTCTCCTTCTTCGCCTGCATCCAGATAAAAACCATGCGGTGTTTCTCTGTTAACCCTAAGAGTATTTTTTTTGCCGAGAACGCTCATGGGACACACCCTATCGTAAAGTGTTGGTAATGCACGCTGACA
>VFKY01000043.1 GCA_009885275.1 Verrucomicrobiota bacterium
ACAACCACAAACTCCCATGTCTTCTCCTTTGATGGGCCACGGCTCGGAAAAAGTGACCCCATTGTCAGAGGAATGTTTTACAAAGATGCGACGCTCGGGCTCGCCCTCTTTGCCAACAGGAAGAGCGTGCCAGATGATCCAGACATCGCCCTGAGTGTTCGCCGTGATCGATGCGCCTCCATCCAGCGCGGTTGTGGTGCCGAGCATGTCGAGCGGTGCAGATGCTTTGCCGCTGGCATCTACTCTGGCAAAGTAAAGTGCGGAGCCTTTTCCCCCAGCAGCACTGCCATTCTTCCCATGCCAGAGGACATGCTTAACACTCTCACGACCGATGGCGAGAGAGGGGCCGCGCACGGTGCCCATTCCCACGGCCTGAGTGGCTGGAGAGCTGATCGTCATCGGCGCACTGAGAGTTCCTGTTGGACTGAGTGAGGCGAGTTTGACTTCACAGGCTTGCGGGTTGCCTTGGAGAAAGACAATTTGAGTCGTGCCATCGCTCGCGGTCTCGGTGCGCGGTTGGAGCGCCCCATTGGGAAGACGAATTTGAATAACGTCACTGGCGGCGCTGAGGCCAAGTGTCAGCGCAAGAAGGGAGAGAACGAGAGTAGGTTTCATCAGAGGTAAAAAGATAAGTCGCCGCCATCACGTAGGATGGTGGCGACTTCAGAGATGATTGGCTATTCTTTTTCTTTGCAGCAGTCTTTGCCGCAGATTTTGCCTTTGTCCTTGCAGCAGGCGGCGCAGTTGTCTTTGCAGCATTTTTTACAGGCTTCACCTGCATAAGCAGCAAGAGGAAGGGCGATAAGAGCGAGAGCGGCGATGGTAAGCTTAAGTGTTTTCATAATGGATTTAATTTTGAGTTTATGTTTTCGTAGTGCCGCCAAGTGACGGCAAATTATTGAATGATCTTCGTGCGAACATGATGCCGCGATGATCAGTGATGCAGGGCATCCGTATCAGCCTGAATGGGCGAGAAAATGCGGTGGCTTTATTTGGCCAGCGGATTCCATCAAGCCACAGCATGATGCTGCAACAATTCGGCTGAATCAAGACGCCTTGCTAGCGTTGCTCAAAGGAGCAGGGCGCAATGACGCTGATATAGGTGCGCGGAACTTCGCCACGATTGGCGTTCGTTTGAAAGAAGAGTTCTCAGATCAGTGCTTTGATCCGGCGGATGGAGTATTACGTTCTCCCAGGCGATTTGAGGTGCCGGTGACCAATTCAAGGCTGGCGGTATCATCTTGTCGTTAACGATGATTCGCTTGGTCTGACTTAGTGCACACGGACATTTTTCTTTGCTGCCGGACTGCTCATTATCAGTGCCTTCTTTATGACAGCAGGCAGGTTTTACGGAAGCAGTTTCATGTGGCACACAACACCAGCAGTTGGGACTGCTGACGATGAAGGCGATCACAAAAGCTATTAAACGACTGGTCACGGAAGGAATAAGTAACAAAAATCGGACGATTGTTCAATCAGGATTCACGTATGGGCGAAATACATTCAAAATGTGACTAACGTCACATCGAATCAAGAGCGTACTTCAATACCCCAGACGATTATGAAATAGGGCAGTGAAGCGTGAGGACGAGTCCATGTTTGGACAATAACTTCTGGGCCAACGCGAAGGTTGGACGATGATCTTGGTACGATGGGCGCCTTGTCCAGTAAGGTTACCCCCAACTTATTGGTGCGTCGGACTTCCCGATCAATAATTTTTAAAACTCGTGTGGGTTCGGACTTGTATGCCGAAGTAAGGATTAGGGTTCTCCCTGGAACAAATTCTCTTTTGACATAGTCACGTATGGCATCAAGATTTTCAGACTCGGTGAGTTTATCCAGATTAAAATAAAACTCATCGTTCGGTGGTATTCGCAAAGCCGACAGGTTGGACGTGGGTAGTTCCATCATTTCCGCCGCAGTTTTACGAGGCTTAGGGAGGAAGCGTTGCACGATGCTGAAGCCCACTGCCAAGAGTAGGAGAGCTCCAAAAAGAAAGGCTAGGAAACTGGAGAGTTTTGTCATTAAGCGATCTTAGAATAAGTGAATGATAGCACAAAATGCGGCGCCCCATATTTATTACCCTGAATGACGATCGAGAGATAGAAGTCCATCAGTCTGCGTAATGCAGTCAACTGCTGATCGGAGTGCCAGATACGCGAAATCTGCCAATCTGGTTCGGAGGGAGAGGCAGCGAAGCCGATGACCACTGGAAATTGTCACTACGCACCCATCAGTAAGCTCCCACCACACACGGCAGCATCATCGCGTCCCTCATGCCATGGAGTAATTTCTTATCACTGGGCACGACCGTGGCGAGTACTCCGCCGAGATGTGTTTCGTCACCGTGGACAAAATAGTAAGGACACAATCGCACGCGTGACGCCATGGAAGCAATCGTTTGTTTTGCTTCATTAAACATCGGATGATGAACGACACGCGCACGGTGAAATCGTTGCAGAAGATACGGATTGGTGGGGAAGCTTTGCAGCGCTTCATCGATGACTTTGCTCCATTCTGTTTGCGAGAGATCATGGCCGATCTCGACGCCGCGTGATCCCCAGCTCTTTTCGGACCAGCCACTGATCTTGAGCACCAACTCTCGTTCTTTGTTGCCGAAGCCCTTCATCTCCTGCCATGAGTGAATGCCGAGCTGTGGCCATTCGGCATGAAGCGGTAGCAGCACCGGATCGAGCACCCAACTGTAAGGGATGCATTCGCGGAGCAGTTGAAGATGTTCAGGCGACAAGGCGTTCTCCCACCACTCACGCAGGGCTGGCGACCAGAAGAGCGCAAGCCATAGTTTTTCTTCCAGATAGGGCTTCAGTGGCGGAGAGAAAGACACTTCATGGCGCTGCGCCATCGCTAATAACTCATCACCGTGTTCAACATTGGCCATGTCCCAGAGCTCAAAGAAACGATAGACATTGGTTCCCGTGAGGTCAGACGGATTGATGTTCCATGGATTCAACAAGCGACGAGTGCCGCCTTCAAGGGCGTTCAGTTTCCCCACGAGCCATTCCATTTCTGGTGAGTAATCAAGGGATTCGCGGGAGATGAGAATGTCATGATTCGGAAACGATTTTGAAAAACCACGCACCATGCCTGAATCGCCGCCGATAATGTCATCACCCATGGCGGCATATGTTTCCCCCAGCCATCCCGTGAGCCCCATGCCGCCGGGGAGAGAGTCGAGCTCGGTTATGCTTAACCCTGTCTCAGTCAAAATCAGATCGGGACGAATGACTCGAGGCAAAGTTTTGCTCCATATTTCGTTGCGTCCCAATGTTATCATGGATGCGGGTTTTCCCTTATCCAATAGTTGACTGACCCAAGCGTGCTCCCCTCCTTCGATGCTTTCAAGATAGAGGCGATTACAGGTGCGTTGAAATGAAAGTGTGGCGGAACCGAGGGCTTCGATCTTGCTTAAAAGACTATTATTAATAGGGAAAGGCTCTGGTGAGAGCTTCCAACTTTTATTTAGGAACATGCCGTCTTGAGGCATGGCAGAGCGCACGGCCATCACACGTTGAAGGGAGTCATTACTAATTAAAGAATGGGTTGGAGCGTTCATGTGTGTGGATGATAATACAAAATATGAAACGAGTGCGAGATGATCTAGTGATGCTTCCACTTGACTGAAAACGTTGCATCAAGTTGAATTACCATTCTTTATCTTGCTTTTCGCCTCTCTAAATATGTTTGCCAGATTATTTTCATTCGCATTACTTCTTCTCGTGGCATGCTCCCTGAGTTCATGCATCGATTATGAAGAGGACATGACGATTCATGAGGACTTGTCTGGCGAGGTTACCGTGAAACTTACGTTGCCTGATATTCTAATTGATCGCTATGCCTCAATGCATGAGGATTTTAAAGAGGTTAATATTCGCAAACGCTTCAAAGGTCTCGATGGTGTCAGACTTGAGGGCTACGCCATCAAAGAAGGACGCAAACCGGAGGTCGAGTTATACATAAAATTCAACTCGCTTGAGCAACTATCGATAGCTGCGGCTGCTCATCCCCCAGCTTCCATCCTAGTTGGGAAATTTGATGTCACCAAGGACATGGGTAAAGTTATTGTGAAACGCAAATTGGGTGAAGGGGATTTACCTTTGAAAATTCAGGACAGTAACCACGTCATTTACAAGTGTCATTTTGATGGATCCATCGCAGGAACGGATTCAGGGTTTTTTAACTTCCATGGTAAAGATGTACGGTATCGTTATCAGCTTCAGGATTTATTGGCACAAAAACCCATTCAAACCAATTCCTTGCGTCAGCCTATTCCTTGGCCGTGGATTGCTTTGAGTGCGGCAATTATTATCGGAACCGTCTTGGCAGGGTGGAAGATGTTTGGTAAAAAAATGGTGAGAGTTAAAGGAGCGTCTGGCGTTCGCCGCACCAAGCAACCCATTATTCCTAAACTGGAAGTGAACCATCAAGTGAAGGTGCAGACATCGGAGCAACATCTGCCCAAACCGCATATTCCAGCTCCCCATATTCCCATTCAGACGCCTAATAAGTTGCAGCGCCCTCGGCCACCTAAATAGGGTGATTTCCCCATTGGCGCAGCGAACAATGTCGCCAAAACACGGCTTGCTTACGTGGCGCATCTCTCTAGGATGCGCGCCATGTCTTCCCCTACTCCGAGCGCATCTGAAAACCCTGATTGGGAGAAAATCGCCGCAGACCCTGACTTCGCGGCGTTAAAAAAGGCCAAACTTCGCTTCATTATACCGGCCTCCATCTTTTTCTTTGTCTATTACATGACTCTGCCTGTGATGGTGGGGTTCTATCCTGATTTCATGAAAACGCCCGTTCTGGGGAAGGTAAATATCGCCTACCTCTTCGCGCTCTCCCAGTTCATCATGACCTGGACGGTATGCGCTCTCTATGTCCGTGTGGCAAAGCGCTGGGACATCATGAATGCCGAACTCCTTGCTAAATACGTCAGTCATTAATTATCCTATGCTCGCCATCGCTATTACCCCAGCACTGGGGATGTTCCTTGCTTTCGTTGCTCTGACGCTCGTCATCACCTATTTCAGCGCGCGGAAGGCGACGGGGTCAGCCGCTTACTTTGCCGCTGGTCGCAGTATTAAGGGCTGGCAGAATGGGCTAGCCGTAGCGGGGGATTACATGAGCGCCGCGAGCTTTCTGGGTATCTCCGGTCTGATCTGTTTGAAGGGATATGATGGCTTCATGTATTCCGTCGGATTTCTCGTGGCCTATCTCACGGTGCTTCTATTGGTGGCGGAGCCTTTGCGTAATGCCGGCAAATATACCATGGCGGATCTTCTGGCCTACCGACTTAAACAGCGCCCCGTGCGTGCCATGGCATCGCTGAGCACACTGACCGTTTCCACTTTTTACATGGTGGCACAAATGGTGGGTGCAGGGGGCATTATTGAGCAACTCATTGGAGTGCCATTTGCCCCAGCAGTGATCGGCGTGGGTGTACTGATGCTCGTGTATGTGGTTTTTGGCGGGATGTTGGCAACGACATGGGTACAGATCATCAAGGCTATTTTGTTGATGGGCGGCGCATTTGCTCTGAGCTGGATGGTGTTGCAAAAACACGATTTCAGTATGACTTCATTTTTTAATCATGTTGCCGTTGCTGATTTTGCAGGCAGCAAGCCGCCTGTGAATCTTCTTGATCCGGGAATGAAATATGGAGCGACGTTGGCGAACCCATGGGGGGCCTGGGATTTTATTTCTCTTGCTCTAGGACTGGTGCTCGGCACCGCTGGATTGCCACATATCCTGGTACGCTTTTACACCGTGCCAGACGCAAAAACAGCACGCAGCAGTGTGGTATGGGCTACGGCTATTATTGGCGTGTTCTATATCATGACGACCTTCTTTGGGTTCGGCGCCGCTACAATATTGAATATCTCGGACCTCCCTCTCGATGCCAAAGGTCTGCCGAATGGCAACATGGTTGCGCCCATTTTGGCCAAAGTATTGGGGGGTGAAATGTTCTTTGCCTTCATCAGTGCCGTGGCTTTCGCGACCATCCTTGCGGTGGTGGCAGGTTTGACCATGAGTGCCTCGACCTCCTTTGCGCATGACTTTTATACCAATGTCATTCATCACGGGAAAGAGAAGACTATGGGAGAGGAAGTTCGGGTAGCCCGCATCACTGCCTTTGTGGTCGGCGCGGTGAGTATCACCCTGGCGATCAAACTTGGATCGAGCGTCAATGCGGCCATGCTCGTGGGCTTGGCGTTTGCAGTGGCGGCTTCCGCTAATCTTCCGGTCATCATATTTTCAGTGTTTTGGAAGCGCTTCAATACCACAGGTGCTGTTACTGGACTTGGCGTGGGTTTGATCTCCTCTATTGTCTTGATTCTTCTGAGTAAGAATGGGTTCTATAAAGCCGAGACTGCGATCTTTCCGCTCGAAAACCCTGGCATTGTTAGTATCCCTCTGGGCTTTCTTGGTGCATGGCTGGGAACCATTTTTTCAGCGCGCGATATGGAAGCGGAAGCGAAGTTTGCCGAACTCAGCGTTCGTGCGCAAACAGGACTTGGTGCCGAGAAAGCAAGTTCAGGGCACTAAATTTTTGCGGATGACTGGCGTGATTTTCGCCAGTCATTCAACCATGCCAACGCCAGTGAAATACTGAGCACAGCCGTGAAGATGAGCTCACTATGGAACAGTGATTGTGTCCGCCCAAGCCATTGATTTAGGGCTACGCCGTGGATTGGCAGTGAAAAAATGAGCAGTAGATGAACAACATAGATCAAGAGTGATTCACGCCCTGCAAGTCGCAACCAGCGCGGTGCAAACATGGGAGAGATCAATCCGATGGCTGTGATGAGAAGCCCCAGCCACCCGAGTCGTTTGAAGAAAAATGAAGGCTGCACATAGCCATGCGGGGTAAGCCATAATC
>VFKY01000178.1 GCA_009885275.1 Verrucomicrobiota bacterium
CAGAGAAAATCATTACACAAGCCAACTGTTCTGTGCTTGCGGTGAAGCCGGAAAATTTTATCTGTCCTGTGGACGATCTGGCTGGATTACCCACGATCTAGAAACAGCAGTGTTACACTACTTGAAGTCCTGCCGTCTTAGTTAATCATGAAAGTATGTCTTATTAGTCTGATGCCATGACCGCAACTACTCATCAGCAGGAGGAAATCAGAGCGGAACTAGAATCGCTGCGAGAGGCGCTGCGAGTCAGTGAGGAGCGTCATCGCGCCATACTCGAGACAGCAGTAAACGCCATTATCACGATCGACGAACAAGGTATTATTCAGTCCGTTAATACTTCGACAGAAAAACTCTTTGGATTTACCAAAGTCGAAATGCTCGGAAAGAACATCAGCATGCTTATGCCCACACCTTACCGTGAGCAGCATGATAACTACCTAGAGAATTATCGAAAAACGGGTGAGCGCAAAGTTATTGGAATTGGACGTGAAGTTGTTGCCCAGCGCAAGGATGGCAGTGTGTTTCCGGTAGATCTCTCGATAGGAGAGGTGCTCTTGCCACAAGGCCGGATTTTTACGGGTATCATCCGTGATATATCGGATCGCAAGGAGTTGGAACAAAAGATATTGGAAATTAGCGAAGAAGAGCAGCAACGCATCGGCCAGGACATTCACGATGATCTTTGTCAGCAACTTGCCGCCATTGGTTGTTTGGCCAAGGTTGCCCACCAACGACTGAAGCAAACTGATTCGGAAGAGGCGGACGGGCTGTCTGACATTGTTCGACTCATCACGCACGCAAATACACGCGCACGTGAGATGTCTCGAGGGCTTGTGCCCGTCGTATTGGATTCTGATGGTCTTATGGCTGCACTGGGAGAGCTGGCAGTCGGGACGGAAAAAATCTTCCGTATCACCTGTCGTTTCTGGTGTGATCAACCGGTGCATGTGCGCGATAATAAAACGGCGGTGCAGCTATATCGTATTGCACAGGAAGCGGTGGGGAATGCCATCAAGCATAGCAATGCCGATCGCATTGAAATATTGCTCACGGCATCAGAAGGGAACATTCATCTTTGCATTCGAGATAACGGTAATGGCATCACGGATCACGTTCCCGGAAAAGGCACGGGCATGGGATTGCTCACAATGACTCACCGCGCAAAAATGCTTGGTGGGCAGCTTACTGTTAGTCCGGTCAGCATCGGCGGTACGCAGGTGCTCTGTGTGATCCCGATGCCAGCAAACATTTCGAAGGTCACCAACTGGTAATGAAACGTCTTCTGCTTATCGACGATCATCCCATCATGAGGCATGGGTTGGCGCAGCTTATTCGTGCAGAATCAGACCTTGAAGTCTGTGGCGAAGCCGGCACTGCGACAGAAGGTTTGCAGATGGTGATCAAGAAGAAGCCTGACCTCGTTGTCGTCGATCTCACTTTGCCGGATAAACATGGTCTAGAATTTATCAAGGACATGCAGATACAGCATCCGCATACTTTATTACTGGTGTTATCCATGCATGACGAGTCGCTATATGCCGAACGGGTGCTTAGAGCTGGGGCACGCGGTTATGTGATGAAGGAAACCGCTGCGGACACTCTCATTCAAGCGGTAAGACGAGTGCTTGGTGGTGGTATTTATCTTAGCGAGAAAATGTCCAATATCCTTTTGGAAATGGTGACGGGGAATCGCAAGCAAGCGCATCAGTCATCACTGGAAATACTTACTGATCGTGAACTGGAAGTGCTCCAGATTATTGGTCTTGGCAAAGGCACACGTCAAATCGCTGATCAACTCCATATCAGTGTTCGCACCGTTGATGCTCATCGGGCCCATCTTAAAGAGAAGCTGCAACTCCCTGATGGCAATGCTTTGGTGCGTTATGCCGTGCGCTGGATGGAGAGTCGGGACAGTGGAGCGTAGAGGAATCCCCTACGCCACTGTTGCGTATACTACTCATGGTAGAACCATGTCCGCTACGAATTACAATTCTTGGTGAAATGGTTAGTGTGGTGTTGTTCAAAACAACCTCGATTCACCATGAATTCATCTGAAGACACCCAGGATATTGTTTCTCGCCTTGCCAAGAGCGAACTCTTTTTGCGTTATCGTGACGCTTTCGGCCTTACCACTGGCAGCACCATCATGTTAAGTTCTACAAATAAATCTCCCAAAACAAATCTAGATGCCCTCCCCTTTCTGGTGGACTTCCGTGAGCCAGTTTTGGTTGATGCTCGGGCCATCGCCTATCTTTTACTTCAACCCATCCGTTTGTCTGATGGTGAATACGCGAGTTTTGATGTCAGTGCGCGCAAGATGCTCGATCAAGGATGCACGGCCGCACAATTGCGCTCATCACAAAATATTTTTGAAAAAACACATGTCATGACCACAGAACGCTACGAAGCTCTCGCTGTTATGATGAGATTATTTGCCTCCCAACTAGGTGAACAGGCGGAGAAGCTTCTGTTCGAAAAAACTGAAAACGAACCACCAGCGGTGAGTCGGGCTCGTCAATATATCATTACGCATCTCATGGAGCCGCTTGGCCTTGAAGATGTGGCGCAACACTCAGGAGTCAGCCCCTTTCATTTTTGTAAAATCTTTAAGAAGGCCACTAAGTTAACCTTCACTGATTTCGTCAATCGTGCTCGCGTGGAGTTAGCCAAACGGCTTCTCCTCAAGCCACAATTTCGTATTACCGAGGTTGCCTATGACGCGGGATTCCAATCGCTCTCGCAGTTCAATCGCAGTTTTCGCCGCATCATGAATCAGTCACCGAAGCAATTTCGCGCAGGGAAGAGCGGCATGAGTAGTCCCTTAAGTTTTCTCCCGCAGGGAGTGACCGGTTAAGAAGTGTATTCGAATGGAACCTGCTGCGTAAGTGCGTAGCAAATATTCGCGCACCTCAGGCTGCATTTTTACACTGAATGTAAGAAAGCAGTTTCGCTAATATATCTCGCATTTGGGCGCGCGGGACGATTCGGTCTACCAGTCCGTGTTCCTTCATGAATTCGGCGGTTTGGAAGCCAGGTGGGAGATCCGCGTGGGTGGTCTCTTTGACAACGCGAGGACCCGCGAAACCAATCATGCACTTGGGTTCGGCGAGGATGATGTCGCCGATAGTCGCAAAGCTAGCGGTCACACCACCCGTAGTGGGATGGGTGAGTACAGAGATATAAGGGAGTTTGGCATCGCTGTGACGGGCTAATGCTCCACAGGTCTTGGCCATCTGCATGAGACTGAGAATGCCCTCGTGCATCCGGGCTCCACCTGAGGCGCTAAAAATGATGACGGAGCAGCGCTCCTTAGTGGCCAATTCAATAGCGCGGGTGATTTTTTCACCGACCACGCTGCCCATGCTGGCTCCGAGGAAGCGAAAATCCATGATGGCCAGCACCACGGGCATACCATCGATGGTAGCTTTACCGGTAACGACAGCTTCGTTGAGTCCGGTCTTGGCTTGATAGGCTTTAACTTTGCCAAGGTAATCCTTGAACCCGAGAGCATTGACTGAGTCGAGGTCCGCATCAATTTCCCGAAAACTGCCTTCATCAACAAGGGAAGCAATGCGTTCATCCGAGTTAAGCGTAAAGTGATGATCGCAATGCACGCAGACACGCAGATTTTTGGCTAGGGTTTGTTCATAAAGACTTTCATTGCAGGAGGGGCACTTCACCCACAAGCCTTCAGGCATGTCTTTTTTCTTTTCGCCAAGATTACTGACTGATCGTTTGCTAAAAAATCCCATGGTTTGTAAATCGGTTAAAAAAGAGCCTAGCAGGAGGTGGGGGAACCTGCAACTTCTCTGGCAAAGTCATCGCGACTTCTCGTTTCAAAGTTATTTGGAAGGTATGACACTGGATCGCTCGCTATAAAAATTATCCAGTTGTTTCATATACGCCTCTTGGGCGGCGGCAAAGACATCTTTGTGATAAAGGCCCTTCAAATGTTCGGACACGACCGCGTTGTATGCTTTCGTTTCCTCACAAAGCTCTTTGGTGACTAGACAACCAGCAACAGGATGCAAAATCACACCGTATTCCGTTTTAAGGATTTTAGCCAAGAAATCATCATGACTTGATCGCTTGCCATAGACGCGATATTCAGGTTTACCTGCTTGAATGTCTTTTTGCGCTTGATCCCGAGCCTTAGCCTCGGTCGCACTCTTACAGGCAGGGAGGATTATTGCCAGCAGTGCGAGGAAAAGGAGAGTCAGAAGTTTCATGTAACGCATCACGAACATGGTCACATTTTCTTGGCATTTAGTTGATTCAACCGCGCGCCACGGTGATGACCACTACTCGGTGGACTTTAGCATTCTTCTTTAAAATACGCGCGCATTCGCTGGTGGTCGAACCGGTAGTGAGCACATCGTCCACCAGCAAGACATTACGCCCCTTGAGTCGAGCATGAAGAGTTGACGAGGATTTGACCTGAAACGCTTGATGTAAATTCTCCATGCGTTGATGTCGTGACAGGGATGCTTGTGGCGTGGTGGAACGCACGCGCTTAAGGGCATCAAGCGCGGTAATTCCACTGATGTCGGCGAGAACACGGCAGAGTTCCCAGGCTTGATTGTATTCACGCTCTCTTTGTCGAGCATGGTGCAGGGGTACAGGCACCAGTGCCCATTGAGTGACGTCCTCAGTGACGAGGCGAGGATCCTCCAATGTCTTTTGCAAAAGACACCCAAGAAGTCCGCTTAAATGCAATTCGTGTTGATACTTAAACCGATGAATAAGCTCCCTGACTGCGTCTTTAGCATGGTAGCCTGAAATGGCGCACTCAAAGTGCAGCTTGAGATCAGCACAGTTCCCACAACGAAATGAGCTAGAGATCGCGCCGTCATAGGGTTCGCCGCAACACTCACAAAAGGGGGGCAGCATGCGTGGTAACTTTTGAAGGCAGTCAACGCATAACCAGCGGGCCTCATTTTGCTGATTGTAATAGAGCATCACCTCGCATGATTCGCATCGACGTGGATAAACCAAATCAAGCAAAGCCGTGCCATAGTTCTTTAAGGCGCTCATCATGACCATTCCTTCAAGCGTTCAGGGAACGGGCACTCGGAGCAGGCCGAATCGTCTTCGAGGCAGTAATCCTCATAAATTTGTAGTAATCCTTGCTGCTGAAACAGTCGCTTTTGAAATTTAGCGGCATTCAGATGTTCACCGAATAATCGTAGGGTGGCTCGTCGTACTTTTTGATTGTCGAGTACCGCAGGCAATTTTTTGTAATCCTCCCACAGCCTAGCATCTTCAAGCGTCAACAGTGGATAGGCGATATTGGCGAGCATTTCCTGTACTCGCGATTTGCCGATGATTGCGATGCTGTTTTTGCTCGGTGTTGCCAGCAGAGTGTAGTGCTGACTCCAGTAATCATGCTCTAGTGCCAGTAGCGTATCGGTAAAGGCTTTGCGATTCCATGAATTAACATCGAGTAAGGGAGCGGATACACGCTTCCAATATCGCAGCATGGCGCTAAGTGCCCCCACGCGACGTTGCGGGTGATTGCCTGGCCTCGATCCGGCGATCTGCCAGACAGGTTGGTTTGGTGGTAGGAGCCAATCGGCATAGGCAGCGCGCTGTTTCCACCACTGCTTCCAAATCGCTCTCAGATAGAGGCGCGTCTCCGGTTCGGTGTCTTCATAGCGGACAGCTTCGAGGAAACCCGACACCCCGAAGAGGAGGGCCTCACGCTGTGCTTCACTTTGTTTGAGCATCATGCGCAAAGGTAAACGTTGTGCGAGGATGGTGAAGGGGCGCTGGTTGTTGCGATAGCCCAGGGCATTGGCAAGGCATTGATAGATCGCTTGTTCGCGTCCATGAATGCGCACTATGGCATGAATTTTTTTACCCTTACGTTGCAGTCGATATTGTGCTGCGGACTCCAGTAAGGCGGCAATGGCTGATTCACCCATTTCACGCAAGGGTGTGGAGCAGCGACCTGGTCGCGCCTCTGCCGTGCGCTTTGGTCGGACATTAGCCCGCAACATTTCTGGCGTAAGAAGAACTTGGATCACTTCACGATGCTGCGCGGTACGCGTGTAGAGGCGAGCGCTGGAGGATGTCGTGTAGAGATGCAGCACGACATTTTCGTAGGCGGTATTGGCACCATGACCATGGCGCTCCCAGTCACGCACATCAGGATCAAGTTCGATATCCCCCCGAAGAGTTTTTCCATCGTACTGCACTGCGCATCCAGTGAAATCGGGACCGCTCGCGTGATTCCAGATTCCGTAGTCGCGAATGGATATTTGTTTCCCCTCCGCGGTGGTGAATTCAGCGCCAAATTCACCCGCGAACCACAAGCTCTGCAAGTCCAGTTCAGACAAGGATGCATCCCATGTCAGGCTGGGTCTCTCTTGCAAGTCAGAGAAGGCGGATTCAAGGAAGCTGCGGTAACGCAGAGAGAGCGGCAGCATGGATTATTTGCTCATCAACTCACCGAAAATTCGATCAGTGAGTGGTTGTGAAACCCCAAGTAGCGCGGCAAAAGAACCGATATAAATGATCTTGCCCTTGCCTACCTTGGCCATGCCAAAGATGGCTTGTCCATTGATCATCATGCCAAGCTGGACAGCTGATTCAGGGAAACCAGAAATCACACTGCCAGACTGGAAAGGAACATCTTTTAATCCTGCCGTGATGGGATGCGTGGCCCATTTTTTAATAAATGGGGTTTGGGCGGCTTGCCCAAATCGAATACCAAGCTGATCGGCCACAGTATCAGGCGAGCCTTTGCCGGGAGCGCCATGGACAAGCAGGACGCTGCCGCCCTTATCGACATAGTTTTTGTAAGCGAGACTTTCTTCCTGACGGTAGTTTGGGCCATAGGCGTTGAAGCGCACGACGACGGTAGCGTCCTTGAGTTGATCGGTGATGACTTCGCCTGTGGCGATCTCTACGACATCGGGTGTAAGTGTTCTAAGGAAATCTCCCAGAAATTTGCCCTTATGCGGTTTATCCGTGTCGTAAGGCTTTTTCTGCTGGGGAAACCACCAGGTGCCGCCGTCCTTACTCGCGTCCACCACGATTTTGACTTTAGCTACCTGCGCCGACAACGATGCAGGAGTGGATAAAAAAAGCAGACCTACCGCCATCAGTAACGAACTCGTGATTTGTAAAAAAGTATTTTTATTCATGACTTCCATCTAGTTTTAAAGCGCTATCCGTAGCAAATTCTACTACAAATAGAATGCTACTGTCGAGCTTGTGAAGCAAA
>VFKY01000227.1 GCA_009885275.1 Verrucomicrobiota bacterium
CTCCTTCGCCAACACGATGCGGAAACCGATGGTGTCACGCTTGGTATCAACTGGCAGTGACATGCGAGCAGAAGAAAGCAATTCATCCGCATTAGCACTACGCCAGTTGCCGCCACGTAACGTGCCCATGACCATTGATTTATCTACCGTCTTATTGCTTACGGCCACATAATCCGTATCAACCCATTCACTAATATTACCTGCTAGACCGAAGTAACCCTTTTTCCCGGGACGCATCGCTGATACACCTGCGATAGCTGGAAAGCTATCTTCATAATTTGGGATGATCGCCTGTAATCCCTGACTAACAGATCCCGAAGCATCGGCAAAGTTATCAACCCCCTTCGGTGGTGGCCATTCATAACCCCATGGATAAACTCCACGAATACGCCCATTTCTTTCGGCGGGATCTTTGCCCCGTTCAAGCGGCAATCCAACGACTCGACTCCACTCCTCATCCGTAGGCAGGCGATACTTGTCGGTCTTACTAATCAATCCCAGTTCACGATCTCTTTTAGTAAGCCATTCACAAAAAGCTCTCGCTTCACTTCGATCTACGCCAATAACAGGAACTGCTGCGCCCTTCAGCTGTTCTGAGTAATTCATAGGGCGTCGAGCGTTGACGGCTTTGACATACTCCGTGTAATCACGACGTCGCGTTTCATGGGCACACATAAGAATGTCACCCAAAGGTAAAAAAATCATCCCCATGGAGTTTCTCCATTCCCTACCATATGTCACATTTCGCCGGGCCTGCATATCAGCAAAAAGCTCTAGCATAGCATTTTCAGTGACCGTTCCTTCGAGCATGAGATCAGTGAATCCCTCGGCACGAAGATCATATTCCACTTCTCCAGTTTTCATGCGTGGAATTTCGAGAGGCGTTATCCCCAATAATTCCTCTCGCTGGAATATTTTAACTCCTGCGGGATTACTTCGTACCATAACACTACCATAGCCTTGACGCGCTACCCGAAGTGAAAATGCCTGCCACTCTCGTGAGTTATCACCATCCCTGGATGCAACCGCTTCATCCGCCACATCCGATATATCAATATAAGAAAATGGTTCCAACTCATAGTGATGTTCACTCGTAAGAAAGCCACGCTCGCGGTCTTTATCAGTCATCCAATAACGAAAGGCTTCCGCATCAGTAGGGGGCACCACCACGATGTACGCAGTTTCCTTGTCGCCTTTCACTTGATAACGAACAACCCGACCTTCAAAGGGACGTTCAGCAGCTTTAATGAACGTATCAAAAAACTTCATTTGCACGGGACGTTCACTGACATGGCCGCCTTGCTTAGGAACAAATGGAAGCTTGATACTATTTGCCCAGCGCTCGCCTGGTTGCGGTAACTTTGATTGCTCGAGTTTTAACTCATAACGCGCAGGTTTTTTCTTATTCGCCGTGTATTCAATTTCTTGATTGCGATAGCCGCTCAAATGAACGCGATAGATCGCAGGCACCCCTATACGTGGATTAAGCTCCAATGGGGTAACTCCGAGTTTTTGACCATTAGAATAGACTTCTGCCGCCGCGGGCTCAGACACGATGCTCAATAAGGGTTCTGTATGATGCAGCGCTGCTGTGATTTTTTCCTGCTGACTTAAGGTTACCAACGCTCCTGTCAGCAACAATCCCAATGCCGTAGCCACAAGTATAACTTTGCGTTTAAAACCACGAGTTGGGACCTTCTCACCGCGCAATGCGAGAGCCATGTCATGAGCCGATACGTAGCGATCTTGAGCATGCTGCGCACATGCGCGACATATCACTCGATGGAGCAAGCGCCATTGCTCAATTTTATCCCCACTCTCATGAGCACTGGGCAGGTCAGGGAAATCGAGACGGTCTTTCCCTGTGCTGGCTTCATAGAGCACCATGCCAAGTGAGAAAACGTCCGCTTCCGCTGTGCCCGGCCCTTCCGGTGCGACAAACCCTTCGGTACCCACAAAAC
>VFKY01000378.1 GCA_009885275.1 Verrucomicrobiota bacterium
TATCCGTCAACTCTGGTACGCTGGCTTGCATGCGGAAAGCCATTTCATACTGTTGGATGCGAGTATGCGTTTCAGGATCGCCGATCTCTTTGTAATTGATTTCATTCAAAGCCTGTAGCCCATCCAGTGTGCGACGGCGAATATTGCTCGGCACTCCCGGTGGGTTGTTGATGTATAGAATAGGGTCACCCTGACTGCGGAACGATACCCCTGCGTGTTCTCCTGGAAGATAACCTGATGACCAGAGACGAGCGGAGATGGATTGTTCTTGTTCGCGATTTGATGGTGTAGCGACCAACACTACAAAGGTTGGCAAGTTCTCATTCATCGATCCTAATCCATAGGATGCCCATGATCCGAGACAGGGGCGACCTGTGATTTGATTGCCTGTCTGCATGGCGCAGATCGCTGGTTCATGATTGATCGCCTCTGTGTTTAATGAGCGCATGAAACAAATATCATCTGCGGTCTGCCCAAGATTGGGTAGCAACTCAGTATTCATCCACATGCCGCATTGACCTGCCTGAGAGAATTTGAATTTTGTCGGCGCGATAGGGAATCGAGTCTGACCGCTCGTCATGGTCGTGAGGCGCTGACCTTTGCGGATGCTTTCCGGCAAATCCTTATCATACCATTTTGGCATCTCAGGTTTGTAGTCAAAAAGATCCATCTGGGCTGGACCGCCAACCATGTGCAAGTAAATGACACGTTTTGCTTTTGGTGCAAAATGCGGGCCCGTGGCCGCGTCATTGCTTGCTGATGCTTGTCGTGTCATGGCCTCGCCGAGCAAGGAGCTGAGCGCGGCACCGCCTAAGACGTTCTTGCCTTGGGCGAAGAACTGACGACGTGTTTGAAATTGGTTCCACTCTTGAAGAAGATTCATGCTGTTAAGGGATTATTTGTTGAGGACTTCGTCGAGATTCATGATTTGGTTGCAGACCATCGTCCATGCCGCGAGTTGAGCCGGGTCAAGATTCGCATCAGGCTTGGATTCACCCACGGCAAGCAATAGCTTGGCGCTTTCGACATTGGCTTGATAGAAGGCTTGCAGGTCGGTGTGGCTTGCTTGCACGATGGCAATTTCGTTGGCTTTTAGCGGACGACAAAGCGCTTCCAGAGCGATGTAACTCATTATTTTTGTGACGTCAGCAGCACCTTGCAACATGGCATGTTGCGCAAGATTTCGAGCGGCTTCGACGAACTGTGGATCATTCATCGTGACCAAGGCTTGCAACGGTGTGTTCGTTCGTTCGCGACGCACACAAGTAACCTCACGGTTTGGAGCGTTGAAGATGTCCATGTTTGGGGGCGGCGCCATCCGTTTCCAGAAGTTGTAAACCGTGCGGCGATAAAGATTTTCACCTTTATCTTGTACATAGTTACGAGTGTTGCCGATGCCAACCTGATCCCAGACGTGATCTGGTTGGTAGGGTTTTGTGCTTGGGCCACTCATCTTTGGTGACAGCGTGTTACTAGCGGCGAGGGCGTAGTCACGGAGCATTTCCGCATCCATGCGAAAGCGGGGGCCGCGACTGAGGAACCGATTATCGAGATCCTTTTCAATTTTCTGTGGAGTAGTTGTCGCGGCTTGACGATAGGCTGAACTGGTGACGAAGAGCTTGAATAGCTTCTTCACATCCCAACCACTTTCACGGAATTCTACCGCGAGCCAGTCGAGCAGTTCAGGGTGAGTTGGCGGACTACCCATGATCCCGAAGTCTTCGCTGGTCTTTACGAGACCGGTGCCAAA
>VFKY01000076.1 GCA_009885275.1 Verrucomicrobiota bacterium
ACCCATTGAGTCGAACCGAGGGGCGCTTTGTATTCGTTGCCCATGGAATCTTTGCGTTTGCTCCACGCGGAGATCCGACGTTCAAACAGTTCGGTGGGAGAGGTGCAGGTAAGTCGGATAATAGGCAGGCTGTCGATGGGCATGGTGATTCGCCAGAGCGATACGGTGGGGCGTTTCGGATCGCTCTCTTTGACCACGGCGGGCTGCAGCGTTTTTGTCGCATTGGTCGGATCGAGCTGCCAGGGGATCTGTCGCCCGTCCTGAATCAGTCGCACATCGCCGAAGGACGACTGCGTATGTGCGAGCACTTCGGTATCGAATTCCACCCGGATGACGCCGGCTTCTTTTACATCGATCGGTTTTCGATAGTGCCACTTCGCGAGATCAATCTCCGCTCCCTGTGGTGTGACGTTGGGCAGGACGGCTGGCGCTTTATAATTCGGGTTGATGGTGAGTTCTCCGGCGGTCACTTTCGTGGCGCTGCCCTGACGCAGTTGTTGGTCGAGTGAGGTCAGATCATATCTTGGGGCGTTGACGCTGGCGTTGCCTGTGATCAGTTTTCCAGTGCCTTTATCTTGAGCGAAGAAGATGGCAGTCACCGGCTGACGAGTGGCTTCGATGCCACTGACTTTAAGAGGCGGGCTGTCGCCATTTTCGATCGTTAGCGTGAGTTCTGAGACAGGCACCTGCTGATGAATAGGAACATCGAGCCAAGCGGTGCTCAGTCCATCGTTGGTGGTCACACGGTAAATCACCGCAGAAGACACCGGCACGCTTTGAGGTGTTCCGTTATTGTCTCGGGCATACGAAACGCTGACGTGTCTGCTGAAAACGGGATCGCTGACCGCAAGCCGTAAATGTGACAGATGCAGGTTGGCGGCACCGAGATTTATCGTGAGCAAGGTCTCGCCAGGTTTCTCATCGGTCCGAGTGATGGAAACTCCATGAGATACGATGGCTTGTTTCTGTCGGGTGAATTCCACTCGTGCCGCCGTGAACGGCACCGTCACGCTGCGGTCCTCACTGATCGTGATGCGCAGTTTGTTGTAGCTGGCGGAGGCAAATGGAATACGTAAGCGGCTCGCTCCGTTGGGTTGCCGGAAGAGGATTTCATTTTTAGCCAACTCGTTCCACTGCACCCCATCAGAGCTGCCTTCGAGATGTGCTTTTTTGATGAAGTTCGCGGCGGGTGAATCGAGGGTCACCGCTTCGATAGGCTCCGTACTGCCAGTTTCGATTTCGATCACGGTGCCGCCATCGCCAACGAGGAAGTTGGACTTGAAGGTGCGCACCGGTGCTTCACGCGGTGGCGTGAGAGAGAAGCGTTCAATAATGTAGGGTGTCTCGATTCCTGAGGGAGCGAGGAGTCGTAGATCCTGAAGCTGTGATCGAGAGGCGCTCAATGTTTCCGTGGGCAGTTCCAATCGCGTGATACCAGAAGCGCTGACATCAAATGACTGTTGATATTGCCAAGTGGTGGCATCGAGGGCGAAGGAGATGCTGAGGTTGAGAGAGGCGCTCAACGACAGAAAGAAGAGGATTTTTTTCATAGTGGTTATGGTGTATTAGTTTTGTCGAAGAAACGTTGGTATAAAAAGGAAGCCAGCAGGGCGATGACGGCCACGACCATGAGAGCGCCGATGCGATAAATGCTGGGTAGGGTCGCCAGATCGTGGAGGAAAAGTTTGAGCAGTGTCACGGCAAGCAGGCCGATCCCGGCGTAGCGCACACCCTTGGTATTGATGGCAAATCCAAGGATGAGGAGGGCGAGGGCAAATAACCCCCAAGCCATGCTATAAGTCATGTCGCGTGCGAAGTTGGCTCCGCCGAAGCTCAGGGTGATGAAGCGTGAGCCGGGCTCGGTGAAGTAGTCGGCAATCTCGATATTGAGTAAAACAAAAAGCAGGACTCCACCGAGCGCGTAGAGCGTGCCGCGGACGTTGACTTCTCCGAGACGGTCATACGGCGACGTGAGCCAGCGGGCGCCGAGGATCATGCTCGCTGCGGCAATGCCATAGGTGTAGAGATGCCAGTTGAGGATGGGAGTTTCACCGCGTGGATAATAACTGAGCACGGCGGAATTCATCGTGAGTCGAATGAAGGCAACACCGAGGAGAAACACACCCGTGCCGATCAAGCCGCGATGCGGCACCCGGCGGAAGAGCCAGATCAGTGCTGCGCCTTCCAAGGCCCAACTGA
>VFKY01000098.1 GCA_009885275.1 Verrucomicrobiota bacterium
GCTAACCACTCACACACATCATGTCAAAGAGCGACTTCGGACTTATCGGCCTTGCAGTAATGGGGCAAAATCTTGTGCTTAACGTGGAAAGCCGCGGCTTCCAGGTTTCTGTTTATAATCGTACCACCGCAACTACGGACGAATTCATTGCCAAACATCCTGGCAAAAAGCTGGTTGGAGCTAAGACTTTGGAAGAGTTCGTGCAGTCTTTGGCGAGCCCACGCAAAATTCACATCATGGTCAAGTCCACCGCCGTGAAGGATTCCGATCGCGACGCTGTGGATGCCGTGATCGAACAGCTCATTCCCCTCCTCGATAAGAACGATATCATCATCGATGGCGGCAATTCTTTCTATCAAACCACCGAGCGTCGCGACGCCTATCTTGCTGAGAAAGGCCTGCGCTTCATCGGAGCCGGTGTTTCTGGTGGGGAAGAAGGCGCACGCAAAGGACCCTCTATCATGCCCGGCGGTCCAGCCAGCACTTGGGAAGTAATGAAGCCTATTTTTGAAAGCATTGCCGCCAAAGTCGACGGCGAGCCCTGTGTCATTCACATCGGTCCCGGCGGTGCAGGTCACTACGTGAAGATGATCCACAACGGCATCGAATACGGCGATATGCAGCTTATCTGCGAAGCCTACAACATCTTCAAACATGCCGGTTTCACTACCGACGAGATGGCCACCATCTTCAACGGCTGGAACGAGGGCGATATGCAGAGCTACCTCATCCAGATTTCCGGCAAAGCCCTAGAGCAAAAAGATCCTGAGACTGGCAAATCTATCGTCGAACTCATCGTCGACAAAGCCGGACAAAAAGGCACCGGTCAGTGGACCCTGCTCAACGCTGCCGAAAACGCGGTCGTCATCAGCACCATCAACGCTGCCGTCGAAGCCCGCATCCTTTCGAGCCAGAAGAAACAGCGTGTCGCTGCCAGCACCCAACTCACCGGCCCGAAGGTCAACATCACGATCGACAAGGCGGAACTTGTCAAGAAGGTGCACGACGCTCTCTATGCTTCCAAGATCATCAGCTATGCTCAGGGACTCGACCTGATCAAGACCATGGGCGAGAAGAAGAGCTGGGGCCTCGACCTCGGCCGCATCGCCGCCATCTGGCGTGGTGGTTGCATCATCCGCGCCCGTTTCCTCAACCGCATCACCGATGCCTACCGCACCGACGCTGGTCTCGCAAACCTCATGCTTGATCCGTTCTTCAAGGATGTTCTTAGCAAGACCCAGCAGAACTGGCGTGAAGTGGTGTCTATCGCCACGCTCAATGGTATTCCTTGTCCCGCATTCAGTGCGTCACTTGGCTACTATGACAGCTATCGCGCTGCGCGTTTGCCTGCGAACTTGCTTCAAGCTCAGCGCGACTTTTTCGGTGCTCACACCTACGAGCGCACCGACAAGCCCGAAGGCGAAATGTTCCATACCGACTGGCCTGAAGTGATTGGTTAATAGCAAAGGAGCGTGGACACTCTTGTCCGCAATATTGATCGAGTCCGCAAAGAGACTAAGTGGACTAAATTTAAAAGCGACTGAGGAAACTCAGCCGCTTTTTTTGTGGCGTGTACACTCCTTTCTTGTCACACTTCTGAGGTCACTTCAGCCATGAAAAGCAAAGCTAAAAACAGCCAAGCCAGCGCCCCCGCCACCAATGTCTTTGCTGGGTTAAATCTCGCCAATCTTCCGGATGTTGCCGCTGCCCCGTCACCTGAGTCCCCTCAGAGTCGTTGGAAAATGGGGCGCGTTATTTTGCAGCGAGAGACCGCTCATCGTGGCGGCAAGACGGTGATCGTGATCAAAGATTTCGCTTCTCATCTGCCGCTCTCGGTCATCGAAACCATTGCCAAACGGGTGCGTTCCGCCTGCGGCTGTGGCGGCACGGTGCGGGATCGTCGAATCGAAATTCAGGGCGATCAACCTGCCAAAATCCGCGCCGTTCTTGAAACGGAAGGGTTTGATGTAGGCGGTGTGAAGTGATCAGGGATTCGACTGCTTCAAATTCATCTGGAGAGTTTCGACGCTTAATTCCTTCTCCCAACGACTGATGACGACCGTGGCGACGCCATTACCGATGAGATTGGTGATGGCGCGACATTCACTCATGAAACGGTCGATACCGATCAATAGTCCAAGTGATTCAATGGGGATTCCGGGCACTGCGGCGAGGGTTGCAGCGAGAGTGATGAAGCCCGCACCGGTCACACCACTGGCACCCTTGGAGGTGATCATGGCGACAATAAGCAGACTAATTTGATGCTGAAGATCGAGTGGGGTGTTGGTGGCCTGCGCGAGGAACACGGCGGACATGGCCATGTAAATGTTGGTGCCATCGAGATTGAAGCTGTAACCCGTGGGGATGACCAGGCCCACCGTGGAGTCCGAGCAACCGAGACGTTTCATTTTGTCGATCATGCCGGGCAGCGCTGTTTCAGACGAACTTGTGCCGAGGACTAGTAGCAGTTCGTCTTTGATGAAAACAAGGAAGCGAAAGATGGAGAAGCCGCTGAACCAAGCAATGGAACCAAGGACCACGATCACAAAAA
>VFKY01000134.1 GCA_009885275.1 Verrucomicrobiota bacterium
CCGGTGTAGTTATGAGTGAGTCCGTAGAGTTTACCGGATTTCTTGACGATCTCAGTAAGCGCGGTTGCTTCTTCGAGGGTAAAGGTGGCAGGCTTGTCTGAGAGGACATGAAAGCCAGCTTCAAGGGCGGCTTTCGCAGGAGGAAAGTGCATGTGATTGGGGGTGACGATGGACACGAAGTCCATGCGTTGATCTGCAGGCAAGGCGTTTTCACCAACGATCATCTCCGTATAGCTCCCATAGCAGCGATTAGCGGGAAGGTAGAAGTCCGCACCTGAGTCGCGTGATTTTTGTGGGTCTGAGGAGAATGCACCGCAAACCAGTTCGATCTGACCATCCATATTTGCGGCGATTCGATGCACGCCACCAATGAAGGCTCCGCGCCCGCCGCCGACCATGCCATAACGAATTTTTCTACTCATGAAGATACTTTGCTAATGGGGTTTGTTTGAAAATTAAAGAGAGGGCGGAGTTTGGCGCAGGAAGGGGGAGTCGAGCAAGGGGAAATTGTGGGTAAGAACGGGAAAATGGAAAACGCCAGAGAGCGAACCCTCTGGCGTTTGTTTTTGATTGGTTCGAGGATCTACCTCTAAAGGCTTTAGTGCATTTCGTAACCGGCTTCACCATGTTCTGTAGTATCAAGACCTTCTTCTTCCACTTCTGCAGAAGGACGAAGACCGATGACTGCTTTTACGATGTAAGCGATCACGGCTGTGGCGACAACTGCCAGCACAATAGTCAATCCCATGGCTTTGAGCTGTTCGATCCAGAGGCCGCCACCTGTGATTAATTTATCGAGGCCATTAGTCTGTGCATATGTTCCGACAAGGTTGGAGTTAACTGATTCCGTAGCGAGGAAACCAGTGATGAGAGCCCCCATGGTGCCACCAACCGCGTGAACGCCGAAGGTGTCGAGTGCATCATCATAGCCGAATTTCTTCTTGATCACCGTGCAGAAAAGGAGAGGTACAGATCCTGCGAGAAGACCGATAACAAGCGAGCCTTTGATGTCGATGAAACCGCAAGCAGGGGTGACTACAACCAGGCCAGCAACGGCACCGGAACAGAAACCAAGGATGGAAGCTTTACCGCGGATGATATATTCAAGTAAAGGCCAGACAAAACAGGCAACTGCGGTTGCGATGGTAGTGGTGGTGAAAGCGTTGGCAGCAACACCGTCAGCAGCGAGTGCAGAACCAGCGTTGAAACCATACCAGCCAACCCAGAGCATGCCGGTGCCGATGGCGCAGAGCACCATGCTGTGGGGAGCCATGGGAACCCTGCCAAATCCATTGCGTTTTCCAAGGATCAAGCAAAGCACGAGAGCGCTCCAGCCTGAGCTCATGTGAACCACCGTGCCACCAGCAAAGTCGATCGCCTTGATGGAGGCGCTACCATTCCAGACACCATTCATGTAACCATCAACACCCCACACCATGTGGGCAAGAGGGAAGTAAACGGCGAACATCCACAAGGTGATGAAGAGAATGACAGCAGAAAATTTCATACGTTCCGCAATAGCACCCACGATCAAGGCTGGAGTGATGATCGCAAACATGAGCTGATACATGGCAAACACATTCTCGGAGACCCAATAACAATAGTTGGTGTCTGGGGCACTGGTCACACCTTCCATGAAAAGGTGCTTCATGGATCCCATAAAGGGCGAGCCGCCCTCACCGAATACCATGGTGTATCCGCATACGACCCAAAGGATCGTAACCAAGCCAGCACAGGCGAAACACTGGGCAATGACCGAGAGGACGTTTTTCTTTCTAACCAAACCACCATAAAACAGGGCCAAGCCGGGAAGTGTCATGAACAATACAAGAGCAGAACAAATCATCATGAATCCGTTATGTCCAGGACCAGCAACGCCAGTAACGCTGCTACCAACGGGATCGACATTGTTAATATATGCCTCAAGTCCTTTAATGCGATCCTCTACTGAGGGTGCGGCGGGAGCTGCTGCAACTTCCGGAGCTGCGGGCGCGGGTGCGGCAGCAGTATCTTGAGCGGTTACCCAGGCGGAGCCTGAGAGAAGCAATGCGGCCATAATGGCTGCGAGCGGAGTTCGGCGTGTCATGATATTGGCGGTCATACGTGTTGTTTAGTGATTAGGTTTGCACAAATGCTCCAGAAACAATCACTTGAGCACGAGGCTCTTGTGAGAAATCAGGAGGCAGTCACGGAACTCTTGAGCAACAGGCGTGCCAACTTTTAAATTTTTTTAATGAAAACGATATGGCGCGAAGTATTCAGGTCTCCGTGCCAGGCGCAAACAGGGTGCTGAATACCGCCCAGGACTGGCTATTTCTGATAAATTGGCAGGAAATGATAATGCACCGACAAACTTAAGAGAGCCAATGCCGTGGCGTAAACTTCGCCAGCGCTTCGTTCGTTTCCATTTTTTGGCTGCCAGCTACCATTCGGTTGTTGCAGTTCCAATAATAATTTTTCGGTTTTCTGACGCGCGACAGAAGCCTTTTCACCACCTTGTTGATACATGCACTGGGCGTAATAATAGCTGCCATAGAAGAACCAAGCTTCGTTTAGTGCGGGGGGATTTTTTACGAGATAGTTGGTGCCGCCAGTGACTTCCAATGCGTCATATTCGCCGCATACTTGTAAGGCGAGCACACCAGCAGCGGTCGTCGCAAAAGTTTGTCGCCCCCCTGACGGTTCGTAACTGAAAGCCGCCTGCATATCGAGTGGCTTACCTTGAGGATCACGTTCTGATCTGTAGCTGCGTTTAATATAGGCCACTGCTTTGTCGATCGCCTCCTTTGGCACTGTGAGGCCTGCATTTTTTGCCGCACGCAGGGCCATGACCTGCCAGACACTTGCGGACATGTCAGAGTCACTGCTGCCAGGTTCATAGCGCCAACCACCGCGATTCGCTTCGCTTTTCACGACATCTTGAGAGCGCATGATGAGAGCTACGGCGTTCTGCAAGCGTGTGCGGATTTTTTTATCCATGGCCTCATCATTGGCCTGCCCAAGCATCTCCGCGTAAAGTAGAGTCATGATGCCGTGTCCATACATTCTGGAGCGGTCACTTTGGCCTAAGTAGCCATCTTCATTAGGAACGATCTTTTCCGTCATGAATTTCAGACCATTGGCAACCGATCGTCCTTCAGGTGTGGGATTGCTGGGCATATGCCCCACGCTGCTCAAGCCCATGAGCGCCATTGCTGTGAGTGCTCCACTGTGTTGGGGCACTGGCTCATTACGATTTTCATCAATAAAGCATCCCTGTTCCCGTTGCCGACTCAAAAGAAATGCGACGGCTTTTTCTACTGATTGTTTCACCTCAGGGGAGATCGAGGGGGAGTCCTGGGAGAAGGATGAGGGCGGAAGGATGAAGGATGAAAGGAAGAGACAAAAAGGGATAAGGGATAAGCGGTAAGGGATAAGGGAGTGCATGATGCGATGGGGGCTGGCTTTGATCATGGTCGTTTTACGTTTTACTTTTTACTTGCCCCTTTTCACTGAGCTTGAACCCTACTTCTTTGCTCTCTCTGCAATGGCTTTGTAATAGCTCTCGATTGCGGCACGATATTCTGGCGAGGGCTCCTGCCGTGATGCTTCCGTTAAATCCTTAGCCATGCGACTAGGAAGGTGTCCCCAATTGCCATTTTTTGCGATACCGAGTGTTGGCACAAGGACGTTTGGGGCTCCTGGTTTGATGTCTCCAACAGCATCAGGGGATGGCGTTTGACTGTTTGGAGAGGGTTCTTGACTCTTATTTTTAGCAGCTTGAGAAGGAGTGGATTGCCCTGGTACTTTTCCTTGAGCGCGATCTTGAGCCATGCTTTGAGCTTGAGCCTCGCTGGCTTGCGCGAGACTTTGTTGGGCACTTTTCTGCATGGACTGTTTACCTTTTTGTTGTCCCTCGGGCTTTCCTTGTTGTGATTGTTGATCTGCTTTGGCTTGTTCTTGTTCCGCTCCTTGCGCTTGATTGATGGATTGGTCTAATTGATCGAGCGCTTGAGCCAGCATAGCCCCTTTGGCCGCTTCCATCATCGAGGATGGTGAGGGTGTTTGTGCTTGCTGCGCCTTGGCTGCTTGACTCGCAGCCTCTTGTGCAGCCTGTGCTGATTGAGTAGCCTTTTCTGCATTTTGTGGCGTATTTTTAGCGGGATCAGCTTTAGCGGATTGCGCCATTTGTTGAAGCATCGCACTGGCTTGCTTCACTTGCTCAGCAGCTTGTTTTTGACCGAGGCGTTCTTCATGACGAGCCACTCGTTCGAGATCATGAGATTCCTCCGCATTGGCTGCTTGTGTCATTTGAGGTTGGTTCTGTGCGGCCGCTAAAGCCTTTTGAGACTCTTGCGCGGTTTGCTCCGCAAGATTACTTAAGGCGCGTTGCATCGCGGGATTGGATTTCAATTCTTTCTCCAAAGTAGCGAGTGCTTTCTGTGGATCTGCTTGAGCTTGCTCCTTCAATGCTGCTAAATCTTTGGCGTCTTGATAACTTTCATCGAGAGGTTTTTGAATTCCCAGGGCTTCTTCCATGCCTTTTTGCTCAGCAAGTGCATCAGCCGATAGTGCTTGTCCCTGCTCCATTTTTTGTAAGTTCTGGGCAAGTTGTTCTAAAGCATTGGATGTTTGCTGTTGGGCATTGGCTGCCTTTTGTAACGATTCAGCTTGTTTTTGCGTTTCGGGGGCATTCGCCGCGTCTTGTAGGGCGCTATTAATTTGAGGAGATTGTTGGCGCATTTGTTCCAGAGCAACGTCGGAAGTTCTCGCCATCTGCCGTTCAGTTTCTTTGGTCAGGTTTGCTTTATCAGCCTCTTGACGGAGTGCGGATTGCAAATCGGCAAGCTTCTGAGCGTCTTCTTTAGCCTGCGGCATCAGGGCATTAGTTTGCTCTGCAGTTTGTTCTGCGGCTTGATTGTTCTCCGCTTTTTCTGCCAACTGCTGAGTTTGCTCTTCTGATGCTTTGAGTGCTTCGGCGGCATTTCTGGCGAGTTCACTAAGTTTTGGAGTCATCTGCTCCAATTTCTGGCGCGCTTCAGTTACTTTTGGAGAAAATTTATCCATGGCTTCTGCAAGCTTTGTTTCTGCTTTTGCATTGGCTTCCAGCGCACGATTTTGTTCCGTGGGGATTGGCTTTGGTTCTTGCCCGTTTTGCTTCTCTTGAGCCATTTGGCGTTGTTGATTCTGTGACTCATCGCGCTGAAATTGGGCGTGATTCGCGGCTTCTTGTGCTAAGTTTTTCGCTTGATCGTCGGACTGAACTTGTCGCATCATGTTAGGTAAATTTTTAAGCTGGATGGATGCGGCTTGAGAGGCGGCAACTTGTTCATCCATTTTACCGGGAGTCATGGCGGCATCTTTGGCCTGATCTAGTGCTTTTGCGGCATCTTGTGCAGTAGCGTCAGCTTGCAAAGCTCGAGCAGCATCCGCGAGTTGATTAGCTTTCTCGAGAGTCTCTTTGATCTGTTCTGGCGTTTCAGCGCGCTTCATTTGTTCCGCGATATTGTCGAGGGCTCGACCCATGCGATTCATGTCGAGAGCGGCTTGATTGTTGGTCGCGGCATTTTGCTCGCGGAGTTCGCTTTGATCTTTGAATTGACGAGCCGCAGCAGCGAGTTTGTCAGCAGCTTGATCTTGTGCTGACTCCTCTTTTGTCTTTTCTTTTTTTGATGATATGGCCTGATTGGCCTTCTCTCTGGCTTGATCAAGAGAGACGAGAGCGTTGTTCTGTTGTTGTGTAAGACGTTCACGCATTTCGTTAGCTTTTTGCGCGGCCTCATCAGCAAGCCAGCGACTCGCATCCCGTGCTTGATTGGTTGCGTTGCGCATTTCATGCGCTTGACCATAAACAAACTCCGGCGCTTGATGTTGCTGCATATTATCGAGAGCATTTTGCAATGCTGGCATTTTTTTGGCGAAATTATCCAACTGATTTTTTACATCGTTTTTGCGATTGTCTTGAATAGTATCCTGTAACTCTTCGAGATCATTTTTGGCATTTTCGGAAGCAGCGAGTGCGGCACGTTGTTTTTCTTGCCATTTAGCGCGTTCTTCTGGGTTGCGATTCGACTCAATAGCTTTGTCCGCGAGACGATTTTGCTGGGGAGCAAGATGTTCCAGAGCTTCCCGGACAGCTTGAGCGGTGTCAGCGGCAGCAAATGCCCGCAAGGCATTGGCCACAGTCTCCGCTTCATTGGCAGCTTCGTTCGCGGCCTGTTTGATTTGTTTTTCATCCAATTGCTCAGCTTTAGCTTGCTCTTCAATAGTGGCTAAATGCTTAGCGCGAAGCTCTGCAAGATGTTGTCCAACGAGATTGATCTCCATGCTCTTGAGTGAGTTGGGCGCCTCCTTCGCCGCCTCTTTCAATTGTTCCCATAACTCTTCTGATCGCTCCTGCACACTCGCGAGATTTTGTTTGAGTTTTGCCAGGGCAATTTCAGAATTTTCATTATTCTGTTTTTGCTTGGGATCAATGGCTCGAACTTGTTCGGCATCTTTGCGCAACTCGCGAGCTTCTTCCGCAATAGCTTTAGCTTGTTCTGAGAGACGACGTTCTTTGGCTGCCCAATCGCGTTGAGCAAGATTGAGCTTGCTTTCAACAATGAATAATCGCACAGGATTGGATTCGGATTTTTGGCCTTTAAGGTCGGTTGCCACTAATTTCACCAATACGGAATCACCCGTTTTTATGGTTAAGGGGGCCAGCGTGAAAATCGTTGAAATCGAGGTTTCAAGACCAGATTTATCCAGAAGCTTCCGATCTGCCCAATCAGCACCATTGATGGCATGAGCGATCTCTATTTTTGCCAATCCGACATCGTCACTGGCAGTGCCAGCTATTTGCACGGAATCATCATTGCGCACTTCGAGTTGAATTTCAGGTTGGGTAATCGCGACAGTGGGTGGCATATCAGCGATAGTTTCGATGCGCCAAGGTGCAGATTCATCGTTGGTGAAATGTGTCTGCGCAGCTGTCAGAGCTAACTGCCAGGAGTCTGCTTTGCCGTTGACGGTAAAACCGAGTGACAGTTCACTGGGTTTGCTTTGAATGATGGTGAGTGATTTGCCGTCAGGCAAAATTGTGGCGGCACTCTCTTCAATGCTTTGATTGGCTTTCAGCGTCAATTGCACAGATGAACCGTCGAGGGCTGCGACATCTCCGTTATCCGCAGTGATCGTTTTTTCAGGCAGTCCGGTGTATGAAGGAGGGGTGATGACCTTGATAAATTCAACCACACGAGGACGAGGCCTGGCATCCAAGGTGTGCCAGGAGGTGATGGCATCACCTGCAACCACTCGATAGCGCACACTATTTTGTCCTACCCCAATCATGCCCTCAAAGTTTTTGCCGCTAGAATGAGAAAGCTCTATGCGAGCTGGTTTGGAGTCGACACTTTGGATTTCCACCATGATGTGCGCAGGCACTTTACCTTGAATCTTTACTCCTAAGGGAACAGAAGATGCGATCGGAACCATAGCATCAGGATTTACCGGAGTTACGATGCTTATTTTAACACTTGATGGACGCGACAAATTAGCAAACGGCAGAGCGGCACGGGCCATGAAACCAGCGAAGTGCAATCCAGGAATAAGTGAGAGGATGACCGTAATTGCACCAACCCAAGAAAGCGCAGTAATCCACGGCTTAAGTAAGCGCATAGGCAATACGTCATCAGCCTTAAAGGTGCTCAGTTGGGCACCTACATCATCCTGAAGTTTGGCACGAAACTCAGCGGAATCGGGAAGATTCTCAAGATTACCTTCGGACAAATCAACGGCAGCTAACATGCGTTCACGAAGTGCAGGGTCCGCTTTTTCCATTAAGCGGGCCGCATGGTGAACCTCGCGGCCTTCTTCGACCAATCTCATCCCCAGCCACCAAGCAGCTATTGCGGCACTTACATAAGCAAAATAGCTCATGGTTTGGCGCAATATGTCCGGCATGAAAGTCACTCGATCGAGTAGTGCAACGATAAGGAATAATGAGAGCAATACCAACGCGGCGGTGACCCAAGCTTTTATATGCAGAAGTCTGGTGCGTCGCTGCCGAAAACTGTTCAGAGCATCTAGCGTGGCGGGGCGCAGGGCGGTGTTCATAATGGTATAAACGTGAGTTAGGGTGTCTTTCTTGGAAGAAGTCTTGGAGTGGATCAAACTAACCGCCAGCGTTTCCGGAGGAGCCACTCAGCAGTGAGCAGGGCGATTGCTAAACAAAACCACCACCAACTAGACCAGAGAAGCGTTTCTTTGATTCGTGTTTCTTGGCGATCAAGCTGTTGTAGGAGTGCGGGGAGTTGTGATAAATCGCCCTCCCGCAGGTATCGACCGGCACTTGCACGAGCCATGCCTTCAAGTAAGGGGCGATTCAAGGTGAGTTGACTCCATTCTTGGTTCGCATGGTTTTCGACGCGGAATGCGAGTTTCAGCTCATCAGGAGCGGCCTTACCCTCGCTGATGCTGATTTGATAATCACCGGAAGGAAGGGCGCCTGTCATGGCCCGAAAAACACCACCATGGGCAGGATCGGTTTCAAGCTCCAGATTTGCCATTTCAAGTCCGTTGCGAAATACATGAGCTCGTGGTTTGACGTCTGATAAGACCTCACCACTGGCATCGCGCAAACGTACGCGGAGTTCTGCAATATCACCCTCTTCATAGCGCAGGCGATCGGTTCCAATACTCAATTGGTCATTCTCTACGAGAAACGGTGGAGCGCCGATCCACGAGCCGATCTGCATCCAAAAACGTTGGTGATACATGTCTGCAACTTCATAGCGCCAGCGCCACATTTCATCGGAACCGAGCCAGAGAACGCTACCTGCACCGATGCGTCGAGTCACCATGGCGGGCAGTGGCACTCCGCCTTTTGTGTTAAGCTCTACCAGAACAGTCGCATCGGGTTGAGGTTTGACGGAAGCACACCAAAATGCAGGAGGTAGCTTTTTCCATTGATCAATATTGGTGGCGGCGGTGTCACTTAGTCGCAAGGCTTCGATGGATTGCCCTGCAGCGGTTAAAGCGTAATTCATGGGCAATGTCGGCGAAGTCTGGCCAGTCCAAGTGACGGGTATAAGAGAGGCTGATTCGGTTTGCTGCCACTTTTTAAGCTGACCGCGAGCTCCATCGAGGAGAATAAGACCACCGCCACGCTTTTCAACGAACTCGCTGATGAGTTCTTGTTGCGGCTTACTGAGAGCTTCCGGACGAAGATCTCCGAGCACGATAAGATCATAGGTCATCAGCTCCTCTTTTTTCTTAGGAAATACTGCCTGGATCGTATTGCTTAACCCGGTGCTAAAATCATCAAAGGCTGCATTCACTTCCCACCGTTCATCTCTGCTAAAATGATTATTCAAATACCGTGTTTCCCAGCGCGGACGACCATCAAGGATAAGAGCTTTGCGTTTACGAGTTAGAATATGAATCGCGGTGGTGCGTTGATTATTGTCTGTGATGCGATCTTTTCCAACATTAGCTCCGGTGAGCTCAACGCGGGTAGTGAGTAAGCGCATGGATTGCTGGGGGTCACCCGTTAGTTCTTTCACAGGGAAAGCAAAATCCAGGTATCGTTCACCTGCGCCATTGGTGGTGAAAGTTTGTTGCCAGAGTATCTTGTTCGCCTGCACGATGCTGGCTGTTGCGTTCATTCCTGCGGTTAAAGAGTCCTGTATTATCAGTGTGCCTTCCGCACGATCTTCGGCGAAAACAGCTTCAGGAGCGATGACATTGAGCAGTGCTAGGTCGGCCGGTGGCGTTTCGCTGCCATAGCCGACAGTGAATATGGGAATGCCACTTTCTCGCAAACTTTTCGCAAACTCTTCAGGGGAACCAGACGCATTGTGTTGTCCGTCGCTGAGAAGGACCAACGCGGTTCCGGCAGGACTTGAGCCAAGAGCATCACGCAGAGAGGCATCGAGGTTTGTGATAGTGGCATCGGCTTTAAATCCAAAGTTATGGGACAGGTCACCGGATGTATCGCTTCCATCGTTTCGTCG
>VFKY01000300.1 GCA_009885275.1 Verrucomicrobiota bacterium
AATGGCGAAGCCGACGCCAGCCGCGAGGATGGCCATGAATCCTGCCCAGAGCAGGCGTTTTGCGTTTGGTGCATTACCTTCGTCACTCATGTGTATATGTATTTTTGGTTGGTGTGTTTTTTGTGAAATGTCTGACAACATGAAAAAGTTGTCAAAGTAACGCGCGTTTGTAACAGAAAGATACTGATCAACAAGTAAAAACTCTCATATAAACATGAAACACCTAATCATCGACATGTCCAAGAGCCACTGGCTTGTAACCTCCTCGTGACCTAAAATAGAACCACATTGCCATATAACAAAAGAACATAAATGTAGGCAACACAGCAATACGGAGAAACATTCCCTTCTTACTAAGATTCTGTACCTCCTCTAGCTGCTTATGACTTTTTTCATCCAAAGCTTTAATCTTTTCCTGACTGAGGCTGGGTGCGCTGCCAAATATTGAGGCTTTGGGCTGATCCTTCACAATTTGATAAAGTGCTGGCTGCTTACTTGAGAGTTGCTTGTCGACCTCCAAGTCTTGTTGATAGCCGATGAATGGACTTCCAATGATACCCAATCCTAAAACCCCCACTGCTGAGACTCCATTAAGCGTCAACGCGCCACCTTTAGGAAACTGCTCACTCACCATTCCAAGCGTTGTACTCCAAAGAAAAGTTTTACCCAAAGCATATACCGTAGCTGCAGCAAGGATAATGTAACCAGCTGCTTGTGACAGAAACACAAGTCCAATAACAGCTACAAAAGCACTAATAACCAACAATCCGATCGGAGAGAATCGATGCACTATCGGTCCTGCATAGAAGCGCAACACTGTCATAATGGTGGAGATATAGATGAACACCCAAGTTTCAAAATTCTTCACATTAGGTCCGCTCAATTTAAGCAACTCGGGCATCCATCCATCAGTTCCCAATTCAGTGGTTGCTAAAGGCCCCATGGTGACTAACACAAAAACAAAAAGGCCATTACCTAATGAACGAGTGTAATAATAAGCAAGCCCTGAAACAACTGCAGCTATAGCCATGATTTTAGGCCACGATGCTTCCACTCCCATCATTTGAGCCCCTGCGGCAAATACCAATGCAGCGATCATAAAGAAACCCAGTGCGCCCACTTCACTGAGCATGTCACGATAACTCACTCCTGCCGCAACTCGTTCATTAATCGGAAATGTACGAGGAAGAATTAAAATGGCATAGATCACTACCGGCACAAAGCAGAGTCCAAATTTAAACTGCCAGCTATTACCCGAAAACAAAACCGTAAAAAGTGCGCCAAGCGCTAGACCTGCAGGCCATCCAGCATGAAGAATGTTGAGCCACTTGGCTTTGTTTTTACTGAAGATCGTCGCCACCACGGGATTGATGAAGGACTCCACCGTGCCATTGGCTACAGCTACTAAAAATGTGCCCCAATAAAAAGATTGGTAGCCACTGGCATTGAGGGTCAACAGAAGGGATAACAGATGACAAACAATAGCAAAAATGGCCACCGTTTTGTAACCTATGCGATCAATAATAAAACTGAAGAATATAATACTAAGTGCAAATGGCCACATGCCTGCCCCCTGTATATTGCCCTTCTGCGATTCTGAGAGGTTAAAGGTATCTTGTAATTGACCAATCGTATTGGCACGGACACCAAAAACAAAAGATGTAGCAACGAGGGCAATAAAACAGGCCCAGAACAATTTCATATCTGGCTTGTAGGATGATTCGGCGGAGCTCATAGTATTAAATAATAGGCGGATATCTGATTACGGAGGAAACATCCGAGCATTGCAACAAATCTGGGATTTTATATTGTGACTTTACAACCTGTTACTTGATGGCGTCTCCGTTTCATTGCAAACTTCTCCCTATGCTTGCTGACCGACTCCTCAAAATTCTACGCTGCCCCGTCACCAAGCAACCCTTGCGTTATGCATCGGAGCTTGAAAAATCAGCAGGCTTGATTCCTCTCGATGAGATGGCTCTTATCACTGAAGACGGAAAAAATCTCTACCGAACACTCAATGGATTACCCGTTTTACTCTCGACCACAGAGGTGGCTGCACCAGGGTAGAAAGCGCTGACGCCTTTACGCAGATAAGGATTGCTCCGAGAAGCTTCATAGACCGCATCCTTTATTGCGCCATGCTTGGCGTATAGATGATAAGCACCAATGCACTCGAACCCCGCGTTGAGAGAGCTCAACATGGGGAGATACTCGTTCACATCTTTCGTAAAAAGTTCCGCCATGCCCCAAGGAGGAAATAGCTGCTGCGCCTCCATTTTTCTGATTACCGCATAAACATCGTCAGGAGATTTTTCAAGGCTGGCAGACATCAAGAGATAGTGAGGATGCAGAATGTCTTGATTAAGCAGGTCAACGCCGCTGACCATATAGCCAAGACCACGACGGGATTCCCCTGCTGAGAGACCATAGAAACCGTCTTTAGCAGCCTTACTGTCAGGCGCATTTTTGGGGAAATAGGCTTTTTGTCGATTAAGCATGGTTTGTCGAATCTCCATCCAATTCATGGCCGAGATGGCATCTGGCGCTGTGGAATCGAAGTCAGGATAGAATAAACTTTGGACATCAGCAATAAAGCCAGTGCCTTCATTGATTTTGCCTGAGTTGTCCATTTTTAAAGGGGGTGGATTAGCCGTCATATTGGCCATCGCCAAAACAAGCGCCGTTTCCCCGCCCCAGTCGCGCCATACGCCCGGAAGTTGTGTTACTCTGTCCTCCCTGATCCCTTGAATAAGAAATCCATTTGAATTTATAAATCCTTTGTTAAGAGCGATCGCGTTTACTGCCCCAGTAAGTTTAGCCAGCAAGGGTTGATCATTAAGCATTTCAGCCGCCAGTAGCATTGCATGATAATAGATACTCGTGTCTACCATACTAAACTCTGTGCCGGGGTGAATGCTATACTGACCGTCATCACGCCTCTTCACAAAGTGCGGCAGCAATCCCTGAGCCGTCTCTAGTTTGGAAACATTGTCATTGATATGATTCACCAGCTCACGGGCAAATTTATCATCTACCATACCCATGCGTAAAGCGATGGCAGTACTCAATGCAAAAAGTCCTGATGATGGGACATTGTCAAAATACCCGTCTCGTATATGCGCTCGATCACGAACATAAAACGTTTTTGTACTGAAACAACGGGCCAGCTTGGCATAACTGGCAAGAAAAACATACTCGTCAAAAGAGATTGCCGGTGCTTGAACGATGAATGAAAGTGAATCGATACAAACATCCGCTCCGGACTCCGCCACCCAATTGAAATACTTTGTGGATTTATACTTCTCCGGTTCAAGAGGCTCCATATAGGTCCTCATATCTGGGCTATCAACGTTGAACACTTTGGAGAATAAGGTCTCCTGTTTGGCTGATTTAAGTTCTAACTTAAGTAGACCTTTGCCTCTGCTACGCATCTCATATCCCACAATATGGGGCTGATACTTAGGTAAAATAAAAGAAGGATAACAGGAGCTGAAATCAAGGGTTTGATCTGGATCATCTCCCATACCCTCAAGGCTATGCCACATCCCTCCCCATTCCCCGGCGGGCAAAGTGGCGCAGACAACATCCCCCTCCCATTCAATGCTCTCTAGGCCTGCGCTTGTACCTATAAATCCAAAGTCAGTGCCTAAATGCGTATAAGCAAGAAAGGGGTTCACCCGTTGCTCAATCTTCTGACGTCCACTCGACTGAGGGGTAAACACTGTAAAATACTCCGCCACAGGCTGCCTTACACGGCGAGGTTCAGGGGCAGATGGGGGCGGCGCAGTGTTTTCCTGACCGCGGGAAAGCATTATCCCCAAAGCGAACAGAGCCGCTGGAAGCGCAAATACGGCACGGCGTGACCAATAACGCCATGCCAGCACTGCAAGCAACATAGGAGAAAGTATCTTTCCTTCCCCATGTCCTGAAGTGTTTCCCGGAACTTTATCCTGATATTCTGATGTTTTCGAGTGATTACTTAACATTAGTTAAATAAAATACTATCGTAGCGAAAATATTCCACAACCAAAAAAACTCTTTCATGGGAGGGTGTGCCTCCGATTTTTGACATCCTGAAGATTGTGCAAACACAATCGACCCAGTGCGTCCACGATGAGTGAGCTCATTCAGTCGCAAACCGGCATTTTCATTTTTTATCGGCTGCTGCTTTACTGGCTTCTTCAATTTTTTTCGCCCCCTCTTCAGCTGCCTTCGCTGCTTCTTTTAAGAAATTGGCTGCTGCCTCCTGAGCTTTGCCTTTGACTTCAGTGGCCTTATCTTTGCTATCATCGAAGACTTTATTGATCACATCTTCCGCCTTCTTGCTGTTGTCATCGATCTTCTTTTTCAAAGCTTCTTCACTGGTTTTGAAAGCCCCCTGCAATGAGTCCACCGCATTTCCTGCGGACTTCTTGGCCGCCTCCATCGCTTTATCTGCCTCTTTCTTCGCTTTCTCTGCTTCAGTTTCTTTCTTTTGTTGCTCGCAGGCAATCAGGCCACATGAAAGTAAAGCGACGACCAAAGTATGTTTAAGGATCATAGCAGAGAGCTTCTCAAACATTAACAGCAAAGCAACTGTGATTCCTTGAGCTTGGTGTGTTGACTTGAGCAAACGTAATTCATGCCCCATGGTGTGAATATGCTCCCCTGGCTATGTTCAGACCAATTCCCCTTGTATCTCGCCCCCATGGCGGGGGTCACGGACATTGTCTTTCGCAGTATTTGTAAAGAACTCGGAGCTGATGTCATGGTCACCGAGTTTGTTTCCGCGGAGGGTATTTTACAAGCAGATGATCGCACTCGAAAATATACCGAGTTCGATGATGATCAACGTCCCGTCGGGGTACAACTTTTCGGAGCTGATGGACAACGAATGGGGGAAGCTGCCCGTAAGATCATTGATTGGAAACAACCGGACTTCATCGACATTAACTTCGGATGCCCGGTCAATAAAGTCGTAGCTAAAAACGGCGGATCTTCTTTGCTTAAAGACTGTCCACTCCTTTCCAGCGTTGCCAGTGGCATTGTAAAAGCATCCTCGGTTCCCGTAACTGCAAAAATACGCATTGGTTGGGACTCCCACCAAATCAACGCGGTAGAGGTATGCCGATTATTAGAAGGCGTCGGCATACAAGCAATCGCGGTACATGGTCGAACTCGCGCCCAGGGCTACACGGGTCAAGCCGACTGGGATGTCATAGCCCAGTGCGCTGATGCGGTAAAAATTCCTGTTATCGGTAATGGAGATATCGCCACCGGTGAGGATGTGGCTAAACGCCAAAGGGAAACAAACGTCCGTGGCGTCATGATTGGCCGTGCCGCGATGGGCAACCCCTGGGTCTTCCGTGAAGCCAAGCACTTCCTTGAAACGGGAAACCATCTCCCACCCGCAACCACGGAGCAACGCTTTGAGCTCATGCTTCGTCATGTGCGGTTAGCTCTAAAATCCACTCGTTTTGGCAGTGAAATTCAAATGATGCGCGCCATGCGAAATCGCCTCATGACCTACACTCAAGGACTACCCGGCAGCAAACATCTGCGCGTGCTTTTCTGTCATGTCGAGAGTGTCACGGCACTGGAAGACATCGCGGCAGAATACTTAATCAATCAACAAGAGGCCGCTGCGGCATGGGAAGCTGCGACCTCTGCCATCACTACCTGAAATACCTTAATGGACACTTCCAACCCTTGGTTCTGGATCGCACTCATCGCCACCATTGGCCTCTACAAATTAGAGCTTTTTGCCACCATACTTAATCTCGCGGCACTTTCGCCTGAGGTTCCTCATAAGTTACGTGACAAGGTTAGCGAAGAAGAACACGAAAAAATGCGCGATTACACACGTGATTCTGCCAAGTTTGATGTACTCAAAAACAGTGCCTCACTAGCCGTTTTTCTCTGTTTCTGGTGGATAGGAGGATTCAGTATCGTCGATGCTATCTTACAAAATCTTCAACTCAATGAACTAAAAACTGGTCTTGCAACCATAGCCATCATCTTTCTTGCACAAGCCATTGTGAATCTTCCCTTTGATATCTACGATACCTTTTTTATTGAAGCACGGTACGGATTCAACAAGACATCTATCCTTACCTTCATGAAAGATAGGCTCATGGGGCTTCTTCTTGCACTCACATTTGGCACCCCTTTACTCGCGCTTATACTATGGCTTTTTCAAAATGTCCCTTATGCCGCATTTTATGGGTGGCTCAGCGTCACCGCCTTCTCTTTACTCATGAGCTTTCTAGCGCCACGACTCATTCTGCCTCTTTTCTATAAATTCAAGCCGCTCACTGATCCTGCACTACGCGAAGCGATCATTGAAATGGGACGACGACTCCAATTTCCTATTGCCGAAATTAGTATTGTCGATGGCTCAAGCCGATCTACGAAAGCAAACGCCTTCTTTACAGGTTTCGGTAAAATGAAACGTATTGCACTTTTTGACACCCTAATGAACAATCACACGCAAGAGGAAATACTTGCCGTAATCGCTCATGAAATCGGTCACAGCCACTGCAAACATGTACCCAAACAGCTTGCTCTCTCTTTTGCAACCAGCGCCATCATGTTTGCCCTGCTGCATTACGTCATGCTGGACTCCCCCCTCAGTTCAGCCTTTGGCGTAGCGATACCAACCGTTGCCTGGAGCATAGTCTTCTTCTCTATCCTTTATGCGCCTGTCAGCTTAATCATTGGCTTGTTGAGTAGCTGGTTGAGTCGCAAATACGAATTTGAAGCCGATGCTTTTGCTTGTAATGCCATGGGTGGACAGCAGCCGCTAGCTCAAGCATTAATCAAACTAACCAGGGATCACCTCGGTAATCCTACGCCCCATCCATTTTATGTTTTCCTTCATTACTCCCATCCTCCTACCCTACAAAGATTGGCCTCAATGGGAGCTTAATGTAATTACTCTTAAAAATTGAGAATTTACTGGCATAATACTTGCTTACAGTCTATGTGTAAGCGGGTTTCATGCCATTAACTATCCGCAAGTATGTCTAGCCAAGGTCTTTTCCAGCACCAAGCGCTCAAACAGGTCATTGGCCCGCAAATGCAGCAAAGTTTGCAAATTCTGCAAGCCCCTGCTTTAGAGCTTCAACAAATCATTCAGCAAGAAATCGCCATCAATCCAGTGATTGAAGTGGAGACCAACGATACCTCGCTTGAACAGGTCGCCCCTGAAGATCCGGATGCGGATATTTCGGAGCTCTCACGACTTGATGAAGAATGGCGCGAATATTATGTCCAGAGTCGAGCTCAATCCACTCCTCGCACTTCCGATGATGAAGATCGCCATCAGTTCATGATGGATTCCATTGTGGCTCAAACCACATTACAGGAACATCTCCTAAGTCAGTTAAATCTTCTAGACATAAGGGATAAAAATCTACGGGAGATGTGTGAATTCATTATTGGTAATATAGATGATGACGGCCTCCTACATGCCTCCATCGAGGAGCTAAGCCTTCGTCATAGCCTTCCAGTTGATGCTATTGAGCAAGCTAAAGTCATTGTGCAAGGCTTCGAACCCGTCGGCGTCGGCGCGCAAAATCTACGCGAATGCCTTCTTCTGCAGCTTGACCGCAGCGGACGAAAGGCCAGTCTCGCCTATCGTATCATTGATCACTACCTCGATGACCTAGCTCACAAAAGATACACCGCGCTATCCAAAAAACTCGCGACACCGCAGGAGCAGATCAGCCGGGCTGTTGAAGTGATTGCTTCGCTCGACCCTCGTCCTGCCCAAGGGTTTACCCAAATGCGAAATCACTATGTCACTCCAGACATACATGTCGAAAGAAACAATGGCGAGCTCGTGCCCGTCATGAACAACAACGATCTGCCTCACCTTCGCATTAGCAACGCCTATAAGGATTTGCTGTCCCAGCCAGATACCGGGAGCGATGCGCGCAGTTACATTCGCGAAAAAATACGAGGTGCCAAATTTCTCATTCGCAGTATTGCACAAAGGCAGCAGACCATTCAACGCATTGCAGTTGAGATCATTAACCATCAACGTGATTTTTTTGATCATGGCCCAAGCCATCTTAAACCACTCAACATGGCAAAGGTCGCAGATGTCGTAGGTGTTCACGAAACCACCGTAAGTCGCGCCATTGCAGGTAAATACATGTCCACGCAATACGGTGTGTTTGAGTTGAAGTATTTCTTCACCAGTGGCGTTCGCACAGAATCTGGTGACAATCTCAGTAACACCGCTGTGAAAAATGCCATCAGTGAAATCGTCAAGATGGAACCTACTTTAAAGCCCTACTCCGACGAGGAACTCGTCAAGCAATTGAATAGCCGTGGCATCAAAGTAGCTCGCCGCACGGTAGCCAAATATCGTGAAGCCATGGGCGTGCTTCCCAGTCACCTTAGAAAGACGGCTTAGCGGTAAAACACTCTGGAGTGAGTTTTCAGTTTTCAGCTCATACTAGCTGGCGTATTTGATGTATTCATCTCTCCCATTTTACCATGCTTACAGACTCTACCATCCGCGCCGCATTATCCACCGTCAAATATCCAGGATTCAGTCGTGATATTGTTTCCTTTGGTCTCATCAAAGACATTCATGTGGACGGAAAAAACATCATAGTGGACATCACAATCGCAACTAAGGATGCAGGCATTCCCCGTCAGATTCATGAACAGGCTGAAGCTGTTTTGAAAACGCTTCCCGGTATAGGATCCATTAAACTGAACTTCGATATCAAAGACCCTCCAAATGCTAAAGTAGAGGGGCCAGCTACCGCGCAATCCAGCATCCCTGGCGTGAAGCACGTAATTGCCATCGCATCCGGTAAAGGCGGGGTCGGCAAGTCCACCGTGTCCGCCAATCTCGCCATCGCCCTGAGTAAAACCGGAGCTCGAGTCGGCTTATGTGACTGCGATCTCTATGGTCCAAGTATTGCTCACATGTTCGGTACTGACGAACGCCCTTACGCCACCGATAGCAACGAAATTATCCCAGTCCAACGCCATGGATTACAACTCATGAGTATGGGTTTTCTGCTGGATGACGACTCTCCAGTTATCGTGCGTGGGCCGATGGCAACGCGTTACATCCAGCAATTCCTTCGTCAGTGCGCCTGGGATAATCTCGATTATCTCATTCTCGACCTCCCGCCCGGAACTGGAGATATCCAACTCACCATCGTACAAACCGTTGCCCTCACTGGCACCATCATTGTCACAACTCCACAGGAAGTGGCCTTAATTGATGCGCGAAAGGCAGTCGGAATGTTTAAAAAAGTCAACGTACCAATCCTTGGCCTTATCGAAAACATGAGCCACTTCGTTTGCCCCAATGATGGTAACATTTATCACATCTTTGGCAAAAATGGCGGTGAACGTGAAGCTAAAAAGCTTGGCGTACCCTTGCTTGGTCAAATTCCACTGGAAATCAGCGTTCGCGAAAGTGGTGATGAAGGCAAACCCATTGCACTGACGAACATGGAAGAACATCCCGCCAGTAAAGCTTTTGCCGAGGTTGCCAGAGAGTTGATTGGGATTGTCAAACAGCGATAACAACAACGGTTGTCATACGCGCCCAAGACGCTTTACTCAGAGGCGCAATAGATAGCAAGAATCGTATCTATTATGTGTGATGTTTTCACTTGCCCACACTCTCCACTCATTCACTGTGGGAACTCACATGAGTCATGACGGCAAATTATTAATTATCGGTGCAACCGGCCGCATGGGTGCCGCCTTGGTGCGCAGATATCAGCAATCACGAAAGGTCCTGGCTTGGGGGCGCGCTGAGCTAAATTTGCTTGATCTAAAAAGCATCCAGCAAAAGCTAGAAAGCATCGAATTTCAGACTGTGATTTATGCCGCAGGAATTACTAATGTTGACTACTGCGAAGAGCATGAAGCTGAAGCGCTATGTACAAACCATGATGCCCCTCGCGTCTTGGCGGAGATATGCGCAAAAAATAATGCGAAGCTCATTTATGTAAGCACTGACTACGTATTTGATGGTAAAATCATCGAGCCACTTGGTGAGGATTCTCCAACGGCACCATTGAGCGTCTACGGACGTAGCAAGCTTGCGGGCGAACGCACTGTTCTGTCGGCATCTCCAGACTTTCTGGTTATTCGCATCTCATGGTTGTTTGGTCCAGACAGGCCAAGTTTTCCAGACATGATTCTTCACCGTGCAATGACCTCGGATCATGTGGAAGCTATCTCGGACAAAGTATCATGCCCTACATACAGCGAGGATCTCGCAGAGTGGATTGAACCCATGCTTGATGACTCTCGCTACAGCGGTCTGCTTCATCTTTGCAACAGTAACCCCACATCCTGGCAAGATTACGGTCAAGCAACGCTCGATATCGCCACCAAACTTGGTATCCCTTTAAAAGCTACAATAGTGAAAGGGATTTCACGGATCAATTTTCCTGATTTCAAGGCGAAGAGACCTGAGTTTACGTCATTTGATACCAGCAAGTATCAACAGTTATCAGGAAATACTCCGCGCCCTTGGCAGGAAGCATTAGAAGAGTATCTCAGTAAAAAGTATCTCTCTTGAAATAGCCTCTCGTCTCTCTCCTTAATCATTATCATCCATCAATTCTTGATAACTCCGCTTGGCAAATGCCAATGATTTACGGTGAATTTTCATGGCGTCTTCCTCCATCAAAGCGTTCTCCAATAGCTTGTGACACTCGACATCATTGAGCTTTCTTATGGCATGCTTCACCTTTGCCACTTGTCCACTCGATGCGCTAAGCTCATCAAGACCAAGTCCAACCAAAAGAGGAGTCAAGGACACATCACCAGCCATTTCTCCACACATCCCAACCCAAACATTGCTCTTGTGCGCGGCATCAACAACCATCTTAATCAATCGAAGAACAGCAGGATGTGTCGGTTGATAAAGGTCTGAAACACGTTCATTCACTCGATCTACTGCAAGAGTGTATTGCACGAGATCATTGGTGCCAATACTAAAAAAATCAACGTGTCTAGCCAACAAATCTGAGATGGCTGCGGCACTAGGAATTTCGATCATGGCACCACGTTGCACTGGATGTTTAAATACAACACCCTCGCTCTTCAGTTCTTCCTGACATTCGATAAGAATTTTATTAGCCTGCAACACTTCTCCAACCGATGAAACCATGGGATACATGATGCCGATAGGTCCATGAAGGCTGGCTTGCAGCATAGCGCGTATTTGACGCTTAAAGAGTCCACGCTTTGAAAGTGAAACGCGGATGCCCCTCCAACCGAGAAATGGATTTTGTTCAATCTCCCCTGCATAAGCAGGATCAAGTTTGTCACCTCCAATATCAAGCGTTCTGAAAACCACGAGATTGGGCGAAACCGCTTTTACCACCTGAGTATAAACCTTGGTTAGCTTAGTCTCAGATGCGTCCGGATCTTCTAGATACATGAACTCCGTACGGAATAGTCCAATCCCCTCTGCACCCGATTCTTTAACGTGCGGTAGTTCCGCAACAAATTCGGCATTGGCTGCAACAGTGATCCTTCGCCCATCCATGGTCACCGCGGGCTCACTTGATTCCGCAAGCAGCGCTGCCTCTTTTTTCTCTGTTCTCGCCTCACGCTCGCGATAGTGAGACAAAGTCTTTTTAGTAGGATTGACGATCAGCAAACCTTCGTCACCATCGAGCAAAACATCATCGCCATTGTGAAGTTCTTCAAAAAGACCGTGGAGGCGAACAACTGCGGGCAGCCCCAGTGAACGCGCTACAATCGCGGTGTGCGATGTCTTGCTGCCAAGTTCCACCGCAAAACCGAGAATGTATTTGCGATCAAGTTGAACCGTCTCACTAGGGGTTAAATCATGCGCAATACAAACCGCAGGAACTTCAAGACCAGCATCTGCACGCTTATCGCCACAGAGATGCCTCAGGACGCGTTGAGCCACGTCTTTGATATCGAGTACGCGTTCCCTGAGATAGGCGTCTGGCATCCTTTGAAAGGATTCCATGCAGTTTTTCACCACGCTATAATAAGCAAATTCAGCACACTCACGCTCTTTCGTCACTGACGCGATCACTTGATCTACAATGAGACTGTCATCAAGAACCATGACATGCATCTCCAGAATATCTCTCGCATGACGGTCACTCTCTTCATCAAGTCGGGCAATAAGACTCTCCAATTCCTTGCGCGTAGATTCAAGGGCAGCATGAAATCGAGCGATCTCAGTTCTGACTTTTACGACGGGTATATGAACCAATTGCGGTTCATCGAAACTCCCCCCTATGAGACGAACAACGCCTCTGGCAATCCCGCCCGAGACAGGTGTGCCTCGAAAAATGCGCTCAGCATCAGATGTCTTTTTTTGCATGTTTAAAATAAGTGCTGCCTCGTGCAAGGAAATAAAACTCCACCCACAGCGGAAGTTGATCCACCTTCGAAGCTCAAGGTGCTCGAGCCTATGCAAGCAGCATCACTCTCCATCGTCAAACCCGCTTTGAATCAATAAACCAAGTTCTTTGATCGCTTCCTCAGAGTCACTACCTTCAGCGATAATGAGAATCTTTGCTCCATGTCCAGCAGCAAGCATCATGAGTCCCATAATGCTTTTGCCATTAACCTGCTCATCATCTTTCTCAACCCATATATTACAGTTAAACTTACTGGCTCGTTTTACAAACTGCGCGGCAGGCCGTGCATGCATGCCTAGTTTGTTACTGATGATAAACTCTTTGGTTTCTGTGCTCATTCGGAGAGGTGTCCGGTGCTAAAAGTTGGGGCGTTGTGCTAACTGTCTATCCTGATTGTTCATCAGCCATTTTTTTCAAGAGTCTTTGGTCAAATTCCGCAGCGCTATTATATCCAAAAGTTCTGAGTTTATGGTTAAGGGCAGCAATCTCAATTAAACTAGACACATCTCTCCCAACCACAAGCGGAACCTGCAATAGGGGAATATCTCTGCCAAGAATATTCGTGGTGTGTGCTCCTGAATCAAATCGCTCTACCTCACTAAGATCCGCACCAGGGATCAGTTGAACGACCAGATCAAGACGTTTGGAAAGGCGCACCGCCCCTACACCAAAAATCGCCGCGACATTGAGAAGCCCGATCCCTCGCACTTCCATCATATTTCGGGTCAAATCTGGTGCGGTCCCATGAATCTGACGCTCTTCAATAAGTCGAAAATGCACCGCATCGTCCGCCACCATGCTAGCTCCACGTTGAAGAAGCCCTAGAACCGCTTCGCTTTTTCCACTACCGCTAGGCCCCTGAATCAATGTACCAACACCCTGCACATCAACGAGGCAGCCGTGAATCAGCGTGGTAGGGGCAAATGACCAGTCCAACCGAATAGTTGCAGAATTAAGAAACTTCATGGTCATCATGCTGCTCTGAAAAACAGAGATGCCCACATCATTGGCAATGGTGAGCAAATCAGGGTTCAGGCGTTTCTCACGCGCAACCACAATACAGGGAATGTCCGCGAGACAGAGTTGTTGAAATCGTTTTGAAGCCAAATCAGGGTCAATACCATTGAGGTACGAAATTTCTGAGTTCCCCAGAACCTGAACCCGCTTGTATGCAAAATAGGTGAAAAATCCACTAAGAGCAAGGCCAGGGCGGTTCACCGAAGGTTCTGTAATTTTTCTTGGAAATCCATCTTCAGTGCCAAGCACTTTCAATTTCAACACTTCTTTGTTCCGCTCAAAGAACTCCCCTACCGTAATGCTGGATGGGCGCTTAACTTTATGGGGTATATTTAATTCAGGCATTTTCTAGATTTAAGCGGATTTCCCTAGTCGGTGCAATTATTTGTAATGAGACAACACCTTCAATCTCCTAAAAGCTATACTTAAGGTCATTTTTATGAAAAAAATCCGCTCTATGTCATTTCCGACTTATTACGTCTTTAAAATATGCGAGAATACTCACGATTACCCACTGGAGTTCACTTGCATCATTCTGAAAGGCTATCAGCCGAAATATAGGATATTCTAAGCTACTTCAGGCAAACCAAACAGTCGGCTAACCATGGTTGGGATTAAGGCAATACTCCCTCTTTCCCCCGTTCACCCTATGCTGCAGTGGACATCCAAAGAAAGCACTCAGCACCCTTGTCTCCAATTCCCATAGATTAGGATAGTGATTCGCTACCTCCGCCAGTGGGCTGTGATGATCGATCATGCGCAACCCTTGGTCGTCATCTTTCATTTCACATATCCAGCCATCTGCATTTCGTAGCTTTATCAACTCTTGAAGGCGCTCAAGAAGAGTCTTACCTTTAATTTTACCACTCCATATTTCTCCTTTTTGTTGCAGAAAACTATAGAGCAAACGGTCAGGCATCGCTTCACCATATGATTGAGCCATGAGAGAAAACAATCCTAGACTAAGTTCGTTGCCCCAATTCGGCAACACCGCATCCAACTTGGTGGCTGGCCGATAAATTTTTTCAGGTCGTCCCGTCCCCTTTGGCCTACGCCACGTATCCAAGTAACCATTTTTCTTTAACGCATCGCAATGCTGCTTCACTCCCATGTATGACATTTTAAGCTCCGCAGCCAGCTCATTCACGGACATCCCGCCACTTCGCTTAAGTAGCACCATGATATCCCATGAGACCGATGGGGCGATTTGTCGGCCATGATGAAGCAATGATTCCATAAGTCTTCCTGTACGCTGAAACACTTACGCTATCCGCGCAACCCTTCCTCATGAAAAATTTCACCGATTCCAGCCCTTTACCAGATTCGTTATACCAATTTGACACCGAAGACTCTATCTCTACGATTCGCTCTCAAGCCCAGATGTTACCAAGCCAACTTCCAGAAAAAGCGTTCCACAGCCATGCCCCTGGCTATTGGAAAGATAAAAACATTTCCGCGGCCAACTGGAATAGTTGGCAGTGGCAGATGAAAAACCGCGTAACATCGCTAGCGCAATTAGATGAGCATGTCGTTCTAAATCAGGAGGAGCGCGCAGGAGTCCTGCTTTCTGGTAATAAGCTCGCGATGGCCATCACGCCTCATTTCTTCAATCTGATACATCCTACCGACCCAGACTGCCCTATACGCCGACAGGTAATTCCACGCATAGAAGAAACTTTAGATGATCCCAGTGAAATGGCAGATCCTTGTGGTGAAGATAGCCATATGCCTGTGCCCGGCCTCGTGCATCGCTACCCAGACCGTGTTTTGTTCCTCGTAACAGACCGTTGCGCAAGCTACTGTCGCTACTGCACTCGCAGTCGCGTCGTCAGTGGGGTTGGCGAACAAGAACTGCACACTGAGTTCGAAGCCGCGTTTAAATATCTTGAAAGACATACTGAAATCCGAGATGTCCTTTTAAGCGGTGGCGATGCCTTAATCTTCTCCGACTCCAAGCTTGAGGGCATTCTCAAGCGGCTACGAAGCATTCCACACATTGAGTTTATACGCATCGGATCAAGAGTTCCAATCTTCCTTCCTCAACGCATTACTCCAGCTCTCTGCGAGATGCTGGCTAGATATCATCCACTCTGGATGAGTGTGCATGTGAATCATCCACGGGAATTAACCATTGAAGTGAAAGAAGCACTAGAGCGACTGGCTAATCACGGTATCCCGCTTGGTAATCAAAGCGTGCTCTTACGTGGTGTTAATGAGGATCCTGATGTCATGAAGTCTCTTATGCAAAAATTGCTCATGTGTCGTGTACGCCCATACTATCTCTACCAATGCGATCTTATCAAAGGCTCGTCACACTTACGCACCAGTATCAGCAAAGGCATGGAAATCATTGAAGCTCTTCGTGGACACACCACAGGTTACGCTGTGCCACAGTTTGTCATCGATGCCCCAGGTGGCGGCGGTAAAGTGCCCGTGAACCCGGACTACGTTCTGATGAAAGATGAGCAGCGGGTACTGATCCGCAACTACGAAGGCAAGGTCTTCGAATACCCAGAACCAACGGGTGTGGGAGCTTTCACTTTTTAAGTGATCAAAGCCGCATTCGCGAAGCTCATTCCATTCGACAGGCGTCACGCTCTGTCCTATGTCATATGATGTCCGCCCTAACCGTTCAACCCCGTTCCCGACTTTTTCACGGCCATGAGTGGGTCTATACCAGTGACGTTAAAAATACGATTGGAGACCCTCAACCAGGGGAAGTTGTCGCGTTGCGCGATGTCAAAGGCCGCCCTCTAGGTAGCGCCATATACAATCCAAAGTCGCAAATCGTTGCCCGTCGATTCTCCTTTCGTCGTCAGGACTTGGACGCAGAGTTCTTCTTGCGCCGTATTGAACGCGCGCTGAACTATCGCAAGTCTTTACCCATAGACCAAAATCTCTGCCGCCTAATATGGAGTGAATCCGACGGGCTACCCGGTGTGATTGTAGACCGTTATGGTGATCATCTGGTGCTGCAAACTCTCACTCTAGCCATGGCGCAAAGGCAAGATTTGATCGTTGATGCCTTGCGTCAACTACTCGATCCAAAATCAATCACCGCCCGTAACGATGCTCCTATTCGTAAAGCGGAAGGACTTGAACTTGAAAAGATAATGCTGCACGGCCTAGCTCCAAAGCCGTTCGCTATTGAAACAGGCAAATTAAGCTTCCAAGTCGATCTTTTTGAAGGACAGAAGACCGGATTATATCTCGATCAACTCGACAACTACGCCGGAGTGGCGCGCTTTGCCAAAGGGCGTCGAGTCCTCGATTGCTTCACCAATCAAGGTGGATTTGCACAAGCATGCGCGCTCGCCGGAGCGAAAGAAGTAATCGCAGTTGACGCAAGTGAACCAGCTGTTCTCATGGCGAAACAGAACGCTCAAACAGTTGGCGTCACACTCGATGTGCGCGTGGCTAATGTTTTCGATTTCCTCAAGACCGAAGAGAAGAGTGGCGCCATCTATGATCTCATTATTCTTGATCCACCAAGTTTTACTAAATCCAAGCAATCTCTGCATGATGCCATGCGAGGCTACAAAGAAATTCATCTTCGTGCTTTGAAGATGCTGGAACCGGGGGGAATTCTCGCAACGTTCAGTTGTTCTCACCATGTCAGCGGAGGAGATTTTCGCGCGATGATCGCATCTGCCGCAGTGGACGCAAAACGATCTCTGAGACAGCTTGCGGTATATAGCCAGCGACCGGATCATCCAATTATCACCGGCATCCCTGAAACAGAATACCTTCGTGGATACGCACTTGATGTGATGGGCGGTTGGTAAGCTTCACTTACTCGCCATGATGCGTCTCTGCTTTCATCAATGTGGTAAACCTCATGATGTGTTGTCCTTGGAGGCGTATAATGTCCTCGGACTAAAAAAACACGAGGTGCTAGTGCAAATGCTTTATGCGCCGATAAATCCCGCTGACCTCAACTTCATCGAGGGCACCTATGGCAAACTCCCCCTCCTCCCTGCTGTTCCTGGTAATGAAGGATGTGGACGCGTCATAGGCATCGGCGATGCGGTAACATCGCTGACTATAGATGACCTAGTCATTCCCTTGTATCCAATAGGAACGTGGTCGCAACACATGGTTGCAACGGAAAACAAGTTAGCCAAATTGCCCTCTAATCTTGATCCCGTTCAAGCCGCCATGCTAAGAGTCAACCCAACGACTGCATGGCAGTTGTTACATGAGTTCCGTGAGTTAAAGCCTGGAGATATCATTGCTCAAAATGCCGCCAACTCAGGTGTAGGACAAGCCGTCATTCAAATCGCAAAACATCTTGGCATAAGCACCATCAACTTTGTGAGACGCAAAGAACTGATTGCAGAACTGAGCGCACTTGGTGGTGATCTTGTCGTCATGGATGATGCAGATGGACATACGACTGCGCGCAAATTTGTTAAAAATAGATCTCTTAAACTAGCCCTCAATGGCGTGGGAGGAGACAGCGCCTTACGTCTTATGGATTTACTTTCGGCCGATGGGGCACTTGTCACCTATGGGGCCATGAGTCGCCGCAGTTTGAAAGTGCCCAACAAGCATCTCATCTTCAAAAACCTTGAGATCAGAGGTTATTGGCTCAGCAAATGGACTGAAAAGGCTTCCCATCAGGAGATGCAAGCGATGGTGCAGCGACTCGCAGCAATGATGTTGGAAGGTAAACTTGTGCTTCCAATCGATCGGATTATCCCCATGTCTGACTATCGTGAAGCAGTTACTCTATCCCAAAGTGATGGTCGAAAGGGCAAGATTATCATAAAAATATGAGCTATTTCTCTAAAAAGATGTCATTCAGCTCTATGAAAGTTCCCGTTGCAACCGTTCGTATGTGAAAGTATGAATTCCATTATGAATATTCCTTACCTCGCAATTGGTCCCCTCGGCACAACCGAGATGATCATTATCGCTGTACTCGTGCTCGTGCTATTCGGTGCCAAGAAACTTCCTACGTTCGCCCGCAGTCTCGGCAAGAGCATGGGTGAATTTAAGAAAGCACGCGAAGAGTTCGAATCAGAACTCACCCGATCCTCTGATGAGGTGGTCAACTCCACTGCCACCAAGGAACCTGAACAAAAACGCATTCCGACAACCACGGAAGTATAGATAAAATCCATCTTGCCAATTTGCGCCGCCTCCTGTTGCTTCATCGCAACATGAGGCGGTTTTTTTTTACAGCATTTTTTTGGGTACTCCTCTCGAAAAGTCAATTATGGTCAGAAGAAGCGGCAAACAACACCGTTACATTTTGCGCTTATAACTTGAAGAATTACTTGAAAATAGATCGGCAACCCAAAGGGGCGTCATCCACTTCCACAGGTAAGCCGGAAAATGAAATTGCGGCCGTCATGCGATTTCTCGATGAAATCAAACCGGACATGCTCGGGGTGTGTGAAATTGGCTCCGAAGATGACATGCTCGATCTCAAGGTCCGACTTAAAGCCAGGGGGATTGATCTGCCTTACCATGAGCTATCCCACGGTGGCGACCCCGTACGAGGACTTGGATTCTTCAGCAAGTATCCCATTATTCAACGAAACTCTCAGACAGAACTGAAGTATCACATTGGCGAAGATGTCTTCCCCCTCCAACGAGGGCTGTTGGACGTCACAGTGCAATTGAGGGCAGGGTATGAAATTCGTTGTGTCGGGGTCCATCTCAAATCGAAGCGAGCCGTTCCTGCTGCTGATCAAATGCTCATGCGACGTAACGAAGCTCACGTCTTAAGGCTACACTTGAATTCCATTCTGAGCACGCAACCAGAAACCAAGCTTCTTCTTTACGGTGATTTTAATGAGGACAAACATGAGGCTGCTATTGCTGAAATTGAAGGGGCCGCGGGGCTTCCGTTATCAATGAATGCCGTCCGCTTACGTGATTCACGTGGCGAGACATGGACGCATTATTGGGAACTGGCAGACTTGTATTCACGTTTAGATTACTGCTTCATAAGTCGACCACTTCAGAGTTACGTGAACAAAAAGAAGTCTTATATATTCGACTCAGCAGACTTCTACGACGGAAGTGACCATCGCCCCTTAGTCCTGAAAATTAATCTTACCAAAGACAATTAACGCCAACTCTGCTGATCTCTTTTACTCTACAAGTTTCAACGTTCGCTTCTCCTTAGCGCTCTGATAGGCGGTATCGACAATCTGCTGCCCGATACGGGAAATATCCAGTGAGAGCGGCCCTTCGATGGTGTTGCCAGACTCCAAACAATCGAGCACATACTGCACTGGGTTTTGATGCGGTGACTTCAACACATCAGATGGCACATCGAACCCCTCTGGGCACTCTCTTGTCTGCACACGAATGGATTTCCCATAATCGCATGCCGCAATTGTTCCCTCGGTTCCTTTCAAAATAAAACCACAATTGGGTTGCGGTTGATGCGTCCACGGGTCCGTAAAAGTACCCCAGCGGGTCTCGCATTTACTGAGGCCAAAGCTGTATTTTAAGATCACCATACTGTGTTCATCCACTTCCAATCCCTGCGGTTCATCAGTGACACAGGTTACCTCCATGGGCTTTGCCCCATCGACAAACCAAGTCCCCAACGTGGTCCCATAACCGAGGTAGTCCAAAAGCGAACCCCCACCTTGATTACGTTTATAAAACCAACTGGCAGCCTTGTCAGCATCTGATGGTTCTTTTTCAATCTTGTCGGCACCGTGATAAAGTGGTCCTCGATTGCCACCATAATGGTGAAACTCTACGACCTTGCCGATCACCCCCTCTTTGATCAGTCGATAAGCCGTCACCATGCTCTCCGCCCATACCAATGGCCAGTTGATGACCAGTTGTTTTCCCGTGGGCTTCATGGCTGCGATCATGCGATCCGCTTCTGACAAAGAAGCAGCAAAAGGCTTCTCTACAATCACATGAACTCCGAACGGTGCCACCTTCTCCACCCAATCGCCATGATGCGAGGCTGCAGGACAAAGGATGACGATGTCGGGTTTGGTTTGCTCCAGACACATTTTATAATCAGTGAAAACCTGATTTGATTGCAATCCAAAATTCCGTGCCGCAGACACCATTCTTTCCGGTAACTCATCGCTGATGCCAACCAGCTCTGCATTCGGATGCGAATGAACCATGCCTAGTAAATCGCCCATATGAAAATGGTCGAAATTAATACCTGCAATGCGCCATTTTTTCATCATCGAAAAGGGATAACTATATGTTGAGTTAATGATTTATAATCATCAATGAGGGGCACTCGAAGTATCAACATCTTCAGGCCTGTAAGTTGGCGGCTTGAAAAACAAAGCTAGGAGTAATATACCCGCAAGAGCCATTCCTGTTGGCACTAGAAAGAGCTTATGATAATCAACTTCATTATTCACTGTATAGTAAGCAATAAGACGAGGAAACAATTGACTGGCAACAACCATGCCAACACCGAGTATAAGTAGATTGAAAAGCCCCTGAGCACTGGAACGAATATCCTTGGGAAACACTGCGTCCACAAATATATATACTGTCACGAAGTAAAACGCGTAACAGATACCGTGCAGCACTTGAATGCCAATAATTAACCAAACATGATCGGGGGTGCCGAAGAAAGCAAATACTCCAAAACGCGCTAAGTGACCGAGAATTCCAATTATTAGTGTTGTTTTCCATCCCAACTTCTTCAAAACAAAACCAAGGACAAGCATGGTTACAATTTCTGCCACCTGGCCAATACTACTTACAACCATGCTCATGTTAGCGGAGACCCCGACCTTTTGAAGAAATCCATCAATCACTACAAAATAGCCGTTGTGAATAGTGGCATCTATAAAAGTAACGATAAATAAAACTAGCACATAAGGTACACCGAGAAGTTTCACAGCCTTCAACCATGCAACCCTGTCAAGACCTTGAACATCCTTACGTGGTGGAGTATGCGGAAGAGTGAGACTATAGATTGAGAGCACAAGGGATATAATGCCGGCAACGATGAATACCCAACTTGTCTGCTCAACATTTGCCTTCTCACCAAGAAGAAAAATGAAAGGCCAGCTCACTACAATCCACCCAATGGTGCCACCCATACGCACGAAACCAAAGTCTTTCGCAGGATCTTTTAGATTAGCAAAAGCCAATGAATTAGTAACTGATATCGTTGGAACATACAACAAAGCATATACTAGGAAACAACCAAAGAACGGCCAGAAGTCTTTCATGAAGGCTGTTGCAATGAGTGCGAGCCCACCAACGAAATGACTAAAAGCAAGAAAACGTTCTGCGGAAAAATTTCGATCTGCAAACTGGTTACTAAAAAAAATCCCAACTAGAGATGCAATACCAAATACACTGCCAACCCATCCTTGTTGCCCAGTTGTAAAACCAAGCATTCCCATGTAACTGAATATTTTTATCTGCCACGCTCCCCAGATGGCGATCTCTAGAACCATCATGATGAAAAGTTTCTTGGTCTGTGGCGGTTGCATAGAGCTGGTCATAAATGTTTTAAGGGATACAAAATCTGGGATATTATGGAGAGAGAATTACGCGATGGGAACATAAAACTTTCTCGTCGACTGAGTTCATTCGCAAGCAATTATACATCGCCTGTTACTCGATAGCACTTTGTCAGACGTTTCGCATGTTCGTCATAGGCGGCTTCAAAAATATCCGTCGCTTTTTCAGCCCCTACCAATGCAGCAGAGGTAAGAACCTTGAGAGTGTGCCCTGCTTTTGTCAAACGATCGGCCACTTCAGCTTTGATGGCGTTCACGATGATGCAACCCCCCACTGTGGAACCGGGCGCGACAGGTGTTTCCAAGCCTTCGATCTGCACCATCGCATCCCCCACAGGGGCCCCGGTGTCGATCACAAGATCGGCAAAATCCTGTAACTTCTTGCCGTCACGATGGTGGCTAATGCTGGCGATACTGTGTTGCGTACTGATGAGCGCCACGACTTTAACCCCTCGTTTTTGGAACTCTTCGGCCATCTCGATCGGCACTACATTGCAACCACTTGAGGAAACAACCAAAGCGCTATCCCCTACTTTTAAATTAAAATTTCTCAAGATACGAGCCGCAAACCCCGGGACATTTTCCAAGAACATCGCCTGACGCTGACCATTGGCGCCGACCACAGAAGTATGAAACGTGAGGGATAATTCAACGATGGGGTTGAACCCCGGAAAGGAGCCATAACGCGGCCACATTTCCTCAACCATGATACGACTGTGTCCACTGGCAAAGAGATGCACCATTTGATCAATCCTGATAGTCTCTGCAAACCAATCCGCAGCTTTCTGGATAAGTGCCTCCTGTTCGCGGGCACGGGTGAGAAGACCATCACAGGCGGCAATATAACGTTGGGAAGGACTCATGAGCGTGGGTGAAACAAATGATGACACACTATAGTCATGACGAGCAAACACTGTCGAGTCACAGATCCTTTTCAGTAAGATTCATCAGGCGAATGGATAAGATCATCCATGCTCAGTGAACATTGGTAAATCTCAGCACGCCAGATTCTCAAGGCGCCGCGCATTCTCTCGCAAGCTGCTGACTCTCTGCTGATAGCTTTGAGAGTGCAAACTTTACATAGGGTCCGTTGACCATTCTAAGGACAACAGAGTCCCCTTCAATCCTTTCAAAACCAGCCTTGATGGATTTGCCTTCAGTGTTCGTCCATTTCATGATCGGAGGAAGCTCTTTTTTGAAAACGGGCTTGGGCGCATTAGGATCAATCATGGCACCTTCCGCTACCCATTTGCGAATGATAGCAATGGCGGCGTCAGGCATCGGGCCATCTGGCGGCATAGCTTCATCTAAATTTGGATTTGCAATAACCTCATAGAAATGGCTGGATCCAGGACGACCGGGCTCAATAACTCGCCCGCTTCCTATGTCTTTGGCAAGCCGTTTCACATTATCAAAGACATAGCCAGCTTTCTCTTTTTTGCGCTCTTCACTATGACATTCGTAGCAATATTGCTTGAGGAGAGGTTTAATTTCTTTTTCAAAATCCACCGCAAAAATTGAGGGCTGCGCCGTAGTGAAAAGCAGCAAGCAGGATGTAAAAATGAGGTGCCGAGTCATGACGTTATATAAACGATGCCACAACCTCCTGACTTAGACAAATGTGATTGCTACTTGCCTTTATTTTCAGACACGATTGGTTGTCGAGTGACCGAATCCAGCTCAAAGACTCCGCCTAACCCCCTGATTGAAATCGTACTCACCATTGTTCTGCCATCTCTGATCATGGATCAGTTTAGCAAGCCAGAATCACTGGGGCCCATAGGAGCGCTCGTCGTGGGCTTGATGTTCCCTGTAGGCTTTGGACTCTGGTGTTGGTGGCATAAAGCGGGATGGAACGTTTTTTCAATCCTTGGTTTCGTCACCGTGCTCCTTAGTGGAGGACTCGGGTTACTTAAGCTCGATGCCTTCTGGTTTGCGATCAAAGAAAGCGCCATGCCTGTAATTCTCGGATTGGCATTTCCTATTAGTCATCGCCTTGGTAAACCACTCATCAATGCCTTGATCATGCAACCTCAGTTACTCAATCTCAAGTCAATATACAAAGCACTCGATACACCTGAAAAGCAAAGCGCATTTAACCATGCACTATTCCAAGCCTCTTGGGGCATGAGCTTGGGAATGATTGGTAGTTCTGTGGGAAATTTCTTTCTTGCCCTTTATCTCTTGCAGGACAAGGCGCCGGGCAGCGAAGCTTTTGTCAAAGGCATCAGCAAATTAAACTGGGCT
>VFKY01000375.1 GCA_009885275.1 Verrucomicrobiota bacterium
AACAAAAAAATTGATCGTCGTCCTGAACGACAACGAATGGAGCATTGATCGCAACGTTGGCGCCCTTGCCAAATACTTTAATCACATCGCCACAAATCCCACTTACGCTCATTTGCATCAGAGTGCCGCAGGTCTGGTGGAAAAAGTAGGAGGTAAAGTGATGCGCCGTCTTGCCGGCAAGGTGGAAGAGAGCGCCAAAGGTTTGGTGCTCTCCACTTCCTCGCAGGCCAGTCCCACCACTTCCGTCATTTTTGAGGAATTCGGTTTCCGCTATTATGGCCCGATTGATGGACATGACCTACCGCTCCTCATCAGAACTTTCGAGTTTCTCAAGACTCAAAATACACCCGTCATTCTCCATATCATCACCGAGAAGGGTCGCGGCTATAAACCTGCTTTGGCAGACCCCAGCAAATTTCACGGGCTCGGTAAATACAATCTCGAAACAGGTGAAGCACAGGGTACGGCAACGCCAACCTTCTCCCAAGTCTTCGCCCGCAGTGTGACGGACTTCGCCAAAGAGGATAAAAAAATTGTCGCTATCACCGCGGCGATGCCGGGCGGCACCGGACTCAGTGTCTTTAAGAATGAAATCCCTGAGCGCTACTACGATGTGGGAATCGCGGAAGAACATGCGGCGCTCTTTGCCTGCGGCTTGGCGACTCAAGGCTTAAAGCCTTTCCTCACCATTTATTCCACGTTCATGCAGCGGGCCTACGACATGATCATTCATGACATGGCCATTCAACAATTGCCAGTGCGGCTTTGCATGGATCGCGGTGGCTTGAGTGGTGACGATGGCCCGACTCATCATGGCTTGTTCGATATCGGTTATCTACGCCATGTCCCCAACCTCGTGCATATGCAGCCACGCGATGAGGATGAATTTGTGGATATGCTCTGGACGATGGCGAACTACGAAAAGGGCCCTATCGCCATTCGTTATCCCCGTGGTTCAGGCGCCGGCGCGAAGCCCAAGGATAAACCAGTGTTGCTCGAAATCGGCAAGGCCCAAGTTGTTGAGGAAATCGGTGAGGTCGCGCTCATTGGACTCGGGTCCATGTTTGAGATGGCTGAGGAAACACGCAAATTGTTAGCTGATAAAGGCATCACGGCCGCCCTCATCAATCCACGCTGGATCAAGCCACTCGACACTGCCGTGCTCGAACGTTTTGCCAAGCAATGCAAAGTGATTTGCACTTTTGAAGATCATGTCCTGCACAACGGTTTCGGTTGTGCCGTGATCGAACACTTGAACGATGCAGGCATCAAGACGCCAGTGGTGCGCATTGGCTGGCCTGATGCATTTGTTGAGCATGGCACGCCTGCCATCCTCCGAAAGAAACACGGACTCACTGCGGAGAACGCTGTGGCAAAAGTGTTACAGGCTCTTGGCTAATTAAAGAGGGCGTGACTCGACATTGAAATGTCGAGCTACCGCCTTACTTCACGAGGAAGGGAAAGTTCGCGGTTGCGGCGTGACCTTTCCCGTCGCTGACATAGACAAAGAGACGATACGCTCCCGCTTTATCAGGAGCTTTTAAGGTCGCTTGAAAGTTATTTGTCGAAAGAGTGGAGGTCAGCGCAATCGGCAATTCGCGCCCCTCTTTATCCCTGGCCGCCTTTTCCGGTACAATCTCCCAACGACTGATCAGCGCATCTTTATCGACGTCTGAGGCTTCCACCTGTGCTTCAAATGCTTGGGCGGGCGACAAGGTTGCTTTCGCGGCGCTGCTCTTCAGTGCTTGAAGAACAGGCGCGTAGTTTTTGGGTTTCTGTCCGCTCCATAGTTCTTCCAAGACATCGACAGACTCGGTAGTCTCCACATGCGGCGTGAAGAGACTGAACCAAGTCGATGTGGCCTCCTGTTTTTGCCCCCAGAGAAAAACATAACTGCCCACACAGTTTCCCGCAGGAGTTATGGCGGCTTGATACACCTTGCGAAGCATCTCTGCTTTTTGGGTGCTCGTCTGCTCCAGAGGCGCGCCCCATGCGGCATGAGGGCTCTCCCAAAAACCCTGTGGCCCATACTCAGTTACTGCCCAAGGACGTGTCCACCCCACTTCCTGCAAAAGTTTCCGCAAGCCCATCAAAGCACCATAAGTATTGATCCCCACCATGTCGAGATGCGGCGCGTGCTCATTAAGCCCCTTCACTTTCTCTGCGGTCATGCCGGCTATAGCAGTCAACGTGGGGTGCGCCGGATCTTCCTCCTTCACCATTTTAGCAAGTCGATCCAACTGCTGCCAATACGCATTATTTTTGCCATCGCCTTCCACTTCGTTTCCTAAACCCCAAAGCAATAGGGCAGGATGAGCGCGAAACTGTCGAATCGTTTTTTTGACGCGTTCCATTTGTTTAGCTCAATGCTCAGGATTGGCATATGAAAACCAATCACACTCCGGTTCCAACCAAATCCCC